>DATCQC010000057.1:0-26762 GCA_036569685.1 Candidatus Limnocylindria bacterium
AGGAGTCCGTCTCGTGGGCTAGGAGATGTGTATCAGAGACAGCGCCGGGCGAGGTCGTCACCGGCCAGCCCGGCGACGGGCTGAAGGCGATCACCAGACTCAACGGCGCGCTCCTATCAGGGCGATATATCGCCGAGCCCGAGCGCGTCGAGTTCGCCGGCGCCGATGGCTGGACGATCGAGGGCTGGCTGCTCAAGCCGCGTGACTTCGATCCCGCGAAGCGCTGGCCGCTGGTCCTCGAGATCCATGGCGGGCCGCACGGCGCGTACGGCCACGCGTTCTTCCATGAGTTCCAGGTGCTCGCCGGCCGCGGCTACGCGGTGCTCTACCTGAACCCGCGCGGGAGCCACGCGTACGGCGACGCGTTCGTACGCGCATGCGTCGGCGACTGGGGCGGCAAGGACTACCTCGACCTCATGGCCGGCGTCGATCACGTGCTCGGGCTCGGCTGGGTCGATCGCGATCGGCTCTACGTGACCGGCGGCAGCTACGGCGGGTTCATGACGAACTGGATCGTCGGACAGACCGATCGCTTCAAGGCCGCGGTCGCGCAGCGCAGCATCAGCAACAACATCAGCGCGTTCGGCACGAGCGACATCGGGTGGCACTTCTGGCAGTTCGAGATGGGGGATGCCACGCCGTGGCGCGACGAGCACAAGCTCGTCGAACGTTCACCGCTGACGTACGTCGAGAAGGTGACGACGCCGCTCCTCATCCTCCACGCGGAGAAGGACTACCGCTGCCCGATCGAGCAGGCCGAGCAGTTCTTCGTCGCGCTCAAGGTCCTTGGAAAGGAAGCGGTCTTCGTCCGGTACCAGGACGACACGCACGAGCTCACTCGCGGCGGCAAGCCGCGCAACCGGATCGATCACGCGCGGCGCATCGCCGACTGGTTCGATGGCCATTGAAAGGCTCCTGATCAGGAGAGGTGTCGTTGACGACGCCGTAGAAGTGTCGAAGATGCACGCCGAGACGTGGCGCACGTCCTACCGCGGGCTCGTGCCGGACGCGCTGCTCGACGGCCTCGCCGACGATCGCTGGGAGAACGGCTGGCGCCGCGCGTTCGAATCGATGGACCCGACGCGCGTCGTGCACGTCGCGGAGATCGACGGCCGGATCGCGGGCTTCGCCGGCGGTGGGCGCGCGCGGCCGGGTGCACCGCCCGGCTACGTCGGCGAGGTCTACGCGCTCTACGTGCGGCCGGTCCATCAGCGCCACGGCATCGGTCGCCGCCTGTTGAAAGCCGCAGCCCTGGGCTTCGTCGAACGCGGCCTCGTGCCGATCGTCATCTGGACGCTCTTCGCCAACCCCGGCTCGCGCGGGTTCTACGAGGCCGCCGGCGGCACGGTCATCGGGGAGAAGCGCGAGCCCTTCGATGGTTACGAGCTGCACGAGGTCGCGTACGGCTGGCGCGATCCCGCGCCGCTGCTCGGGGGTTAGCCCGGACCGAGGTCGACGTCCTTCGGCGGCTCGTCGGGCAGCTTCCAACGGATGTAGCCGTAGCCCGTCTCGACGTGCTGCCTGTTCGCCTCGTCCGTCGCCGCTGCGAACGCGCGGTCGAACGCCGCGCGATCCTGCCTCTCGATCGCTGCGAAGGCAGGACCGAGCATCGCGGCCTCGTACGTCGCGAGCCGCTCCGCGTATTTCGGTCGGATGATCCCGAGCCGCCGTTGGAGCGATCGGACGCGCCGCGCGTAGAACGCGGCCAGCGGCCAGTTGCCGCCGCGCGCCGCATAGGCGCACCGCCACCACGAATTGCCGACCAGGACCATGAGATCCGCGGTACCAGGCAGCCCGGCGGCGATGTGCTCGGGCGACAGCTCGTCGGTCACGCTCACAATTCTCTGCGATGGCGCACGCCCACGGCGATCCCGTCACCGCGTGGCAGCTCTTTCGCTCGAGCGACCTGCCACTCCATCGCCGACTCGCGGTCGCGGCGGGCAACATCCTTCGCCGGGTGACGACACCGCCGCACGACTGCTGCGGACGCTTCGGCGAGCCGGGTTGTTGACGCGCGGCACCGGCGGACGGTCGTCCGTCTGACGCGCATCCCGGGTACCATCGGCCCGAATGAAGGAATTCCTCGAGGGGCGCCGCTTCGGCTTCGCGCTGCGTCCGCAGCTCGGCCACATCGCCCTCGGCCTCGCGCTCGCGGTCACGCTGCTCGACCTCATGGCCTGGTTCGGGTGGGGCGCTCGTGACACGAATGGGTTCGTCATCGCCGATGCGTGGCTGGCGGGCGCGACCGTCGTGGTCGCGGCGCTCGCCGCGATCACCGCGGTGGTCGAGTCCACCGACGCCGCCGGAGAGGATCGCGCTCTCGCGCGCCTCGACGTCGTCGCGGCGGTCGTCGTCCTCCTCCTGTACGCCGCATCCGCGGCGCTTCGATCAACGGATCTCGCCGCCGCTGGCGCGTCGCCGGGTGCGGTCGTCGCGGCATTCGCCGGTCTCGTTGTGCTGCTCGTCGATGGCGTGATCGCGTCGACCCTCTATTCGAGCCGCGAGTGGGCCATCCTCGACGAAGAGGATTACGAGCCCCGTCGGCACCAGAAGCGGCGCCGCGCCTCCTAGACCGCTGCTCCAGTCAAGAAGAAGAGCACCCGCGCGCTGACCTCGCCCGCGAGCACGCAGCCCAGTCCGACGAACAGCAATCCTGTGGACGCCTGCGTGTTCATCCGCGCCGTCCACCATGCGGCGAGCGCGACTGCGAGGGTCATGAACAGACCGACGCCCACCCGAAGCCCGCTCGCCACGACGAGGGCCATCTCCATGTTCAACGAGATCTCGCCGCGCGCGATCGAGATCGCGACCAGCACGATCTGCAGAATGACCGCGCCGACGAGCACGAGCGCCGCTCGCTGCAGCGGGCCTGACGAGAGCTTCGGCGTGACGAGGTACCAGTGGCCGAGCAGCATCGCCGCGTCGGCGCCACCGAGTGCGAGCGCGCCGAGCGGCAGCGCGACCAGGGCGAACGCGTCGAACGGTGCTGTCGACGGCCGCGCCACCGCCGCGAGCACGAGGTCGAACACGCCGGCGAGGATCGTGATGATCCCGACGATCTCGCGCACGGCCTTCCATGGCGTGAACGACGCGACGAGCTGCGCGACCACGAGCACGATGACGACGACGAGCACCTGCGCGAAGGTGGCGAGGGCCGTCCCGTCGAGGCCCGCGCGGGTCACGAGGTCGCCGCGCGGGAGCGCCGGCAGCAGGACGCCCGCGAACGCGATCGCACCGGCGTCCACGAATGCCGTCAGCTTCAGGAAGCCGGACGGCGCGGTCTCGGTGCGGTCGATGTACCACATCAGGAACGCGCCGCCGATCGCGAGCTCGACCATGAGCACGCAGAGCACGAGGGGCAGCGTCGCGAGGGCCATCTACCCGAGCAGGTCGTCGGACCGCGGCACGACACCGGTCCGGTCGATCGCGAGGTGGAAGTACTCCTTGCCCGCGCGCCGCTTCAGGAGGTCGTAGAAGAAGTCGCGGTCTTTGTGCTGGGTCTTGTGGCACTCGAACGCCGCGGCCTTCCGCTGCTCGTAGGCACTGACGTCGATGATGTGCGTCGGTGTCGTCGCGCCGAACGATGCCGGCGCGTCGGCCACGTACGGGGTCGCGCTGAAGAACAGCCGCCGCGCGAGGTGCGGATCGCCACGCTCCGGATATTGGTCCGCGAGCGCGGCGCGCGCGAACGCGCGTGCCGCGAAGTACGAGGCCGACCGATGGTCGTCGTGCTCGCTGCCTGCGCCCTCCGGTCCGAACGTGCAGACGATCTCCGGCCGCACCTCGCGGATCGCGGCGACGATGTCGGCCGTGACGACCTCGCCCGGCGCGTCCTTGAGGCCGCCGTCGGGGTAGCGCAGCAGGCGCGACCACTGGTAGCCGATCGTCGCGACCGCGGCGGCCCACTCCTTCGCCCGCTCCGCGCCGAGGTCCGCCTTCGACCACATCCCGAAGTCCTTGCCCAGCCACAATCCCGCGTCCCCGCGGGTGAGCGTGAGCAGGGCGGCGGTGTGCCCCGCGGCGGCGAGCTTCATGGGCGTGCCGGAGACGAACGATTCGTCGTCGGGATGCGCGTAGATGAAGAGCGCAGTGCTGATGGTTGACAGGTTAGCGTTCGCGGCAGATGACCGACGCGCACGACCGCGATATCGCGACGATGTTCGACCGGATCGCCGCGCGCTACGACTTCCTCAACCGCGTGCTCTCGTTCGGCACGGACGTGGGCTGGCGTCGTCGCGCGATCACACGCGACGACATCCGCCCGGGCATGACGCTGCTCGACGTCGGCGCGGGGACCGGTGACCTCTCGTTCGCCGCGGCCGCGTGTGGTGCCGAGGTCATCGCCATCGATCTCTCGCCCGGGATGCTCGCGGTCCTCGCACGCCGGTCCACCGACGCGCAGCGCGCGCGGATCCGGCCGCTCGTCGGGAACGCCGAGTCACTGCCCCTACCCGACGCGAGCGTCGACCGCATCGTCACCGCCTTCACCGTCCGGAACGTCGGCGATCTCGGGCGGGCGTTCGCAGAATTCCGGCGGGTGCTCCGGCCGGGCGGCCGGGCGATCGTGCTCGAGCTCTCCCATCCGCCGGGCGCGGCGTTCGCGCGTCTCTACGCTTTCTACTTCGAACGCATCGCGCCGGCGATCGCGATGCTGCTCGGCGGTGACGGCGAGGCGTATCGCTACCTGCCGCGCTCGCTGCGGCCGTTCCCGGCGCCCGAGCGGCTCGCCGCCATGCTTCGCGACGCTGGATTCAACGTGACCTTTGAACGGTTGACCTTCGGGATAGCGGCCATCCACATCGCCGAGGTCTAGGCTCCCGCCCGTGGACTTCGACATCCCTGAGGAGCTGGTGCTTCTCGGGCGCACCGTTCGTGACTTCGTCGAGGGCCGCCTTGTCCCGATCGAGAAGCAGGTCGAAGAGGACGACAAAATCCCCGACGCGATCCTCAAGGAGATGGGCGCGCTCGGGTTCTTCGGGCTGCCGTTCCCCGAGGAGTACGGCGGCGTCGGGGCGGGCGATCTCGGCTACTGCGTGGCGCTCGAGCAATTCGGGCGGACGTCGGCCGCGTTCTCCAACCTGATCGGGGCGCACACGTCGATCGGGTCCATGTCGATCTATCTGGGCGGCACCGAGGATCAGAAGCGGAAGTACCTTCCCGACCTGGCAGCGGGCCGGAAGATCGCGGCCTTCTCGCTGACGGAGCCGTCGAGCGGGTCCGACGCCGCCTCCATCCAGACGAGCGCGATCAAGCGCGGCGACCGATGGATCCTGAACGGGACGAAGATCTGGGTGACGAACGGCCCGATCGCCGACGTCGTGGTCGTGTACGCGTCGAACGACCGGAAGCTCGGGCCGCGTGGCGGGATCACCGCGTTCATCGTCGAGAAGGGCTTCACCGGCTTCCGCGTCGGCAAGGTCGACGAGAAGATGGGGCTCCGCGGGAGCTACACCGGCGAGCTGATCTTCGAGGACTGCCTGGTCCCGGAGGACAACGTGCTCGGCGGGACGGCCGGCAGCGGGTTCCGCACCGCGCTGGGTGCCCTCGACATCGGCCGCGTCTCGCTCGCTGCGGGTGCGGTCGGATCAAGCCAGCACCTGCTCGAGCTGGCGATCGCGCACAGCAAGCGGCGCGTGCAGTTCGGCAAGCCGATCGCGACGAACCAGGCGATCCAGTGGATGCTCGCGGACTCCGCAGTCGAGATCCACGCCGCGCGGCTCATGGTCTATGACGCCGCCGCGAAGCTGGACCGCGGGACGCGCGCCTCGACCGAGGCGGCGATGGTGAAGGTGTTCGCCTCCGAGATGGCCGGGCGGGTCGTCGACCGCGTGCTGCAGATCCACGGCGGGATGGGCTACATGAAGGAGTCACCCGTGGAGCGGGCCTATCGGGACGCTCGGATCCTGCGTATCTACGAGGGGACGAGCGAGGTCCAGCGGATGATCATCGCGGAGGAGCTGCTCAAGGCCTAGCGGGCGGAGGTACGGAAATGGCGCAGCCGATCGCGGTCACGGCGAAGCCGGGGACGCCGGCACCGGAGTACACGAAGAGCTACGACGCGGGGGTGCCGGCGTCGCTCGAGTATCCGGACGTGCCCCTGCACGCGCTGCTCGATCAGGCGGCGGAGCGCTATCCCGCATCGACGGCGACGATCTTCTTCAACGCGAAACGGTCGTACGCATCGTTGCTGAAGGACGCGAAGCGGTTCTCAGCCGGTCTCCGCGCGCTCGGGGTGAAGCAGGGCGACAAGGTCGCGATCGATCTTCCGAACTGCCCGCAGTTCCTGATCGCCTTCTTCGGCGCGCTGCGCATCGGCGCGGTCGTCGTGCCGTGCAACCCGCTGTACACGCCGCCGGAGCTCCGCTACCAGCTCGCTGACTCGGGCGCGGAGACGATCGTCGTGCTCTCGCGCGGCTACCCGGTCGTCCGGGCCGCGCGCGAAGGCACGCGGATCCGGAACGTGATCGTGACGAACATCAAGGAGGAGATGCCGCCCGTCCTCCGCATGCTGTTCACCCTCGCGAAGGAGAAGAAGGACGGACATCGCGTCCCGTTCGCCGGCGACCCAGGCGCGATCGCGTTCAAGGAGGTGCTCTCGCTCGGGGGCGACACGTCCGCGGCTCCCGTCCGTTCGGATGACGTGGCCATCCTCCAGTACACCGGCGGCACCACAGGGACATCCAAAGGCGCGATGCTCTCGAACCGCGCGCTCGTCGCGAACACGCTCCAGTGCGCGGCCTGGTTCGGCAAGGCCATGCGGGACGGCCAGGACGCGGTGATGGGCGTGATGCCGCTCTTCCATGTGTATGGCCTCACCACGGTGATGAACTTCGCCGTCCTCTCGGGCGCCGCGATCATCCTCGAGCCGCAGCTCGATCTCGAGCACGTGCTGAAGGACATTCAGCGCCACAAGCCCAAGCTGTTCCATGGCGCGCCGCGGATCTACAACGCGATCAACAACTCACCGCTCGCAGAGATGTACGACTTGCGGTCGATCACCGCCTGCATCTCTGGCTCAGCGCCGCTCCTCATGGAGACGGCGCGGAAGTTCCGCGAGCTCACCGGTGCGAATCTCGTGGAGGGCTACGGCCTGACCGAGGCCTCGCCGGTCACGCACTGCAATCCCGTGTTCGATCCGGCGAAGAACCGGATCGGGACCATCGGCCTCACGTTCCCCGACACCGAGACGCGCCTCGTGGATCTCGAGACCGGTCAGCACGACGTCGCACCGGGCGAGGCCGGCGAGCTCCTCATCCGGGGCCCACAGCTGATGGACGGCTACTACGACCGGCCCGAGGAGACCGCGGCGACCCTGCGCGACGGCTGGCTGCACACGGGCGACATCGCGACCATCGATGCAGACGGATACGTCGCAATCGTCGATCGCAAGAAGGAGATGATCATCGTCTCCGGCTTCAACGTGTACCCGCGCGAAGTCGAGGAGACGCTCGCGAGGCATCCCGCGGTGCTCGAGGGCGCCGCGATCGGGGTGCCGCACTCGATCAAGGGCGAAGAGGTGAAGGCCTTCGTGGTCCTCAAGCCGGGCCAGACCGCGACCGCGGACGAGCTCATCGCGTTCTGCCGCGAGCAACTCGCGCCGTTCAAGGTGCCGAAGGCGATCGAGTTCCGGGACTCGCTGCCGAAGACGCTGATCGGCAAGGTGCTTCGGCGCCAGCTCGCCGAGGAGGACAAGAAGAAGCGCGCGAGCGCGGCCTGATCGGCGCGAGCGTCGCAACACGAGACGGATGCTGGCCTAGCGGAGGCCCTCCAACTCGGACTGCGCGCGCATGTGGTCCATGCTGAAGCTTTCCCACGGACGTTGCGTGCCCACGCGCCCATGTGCGGTCCACCGGAGCCAAGCGCTGAGCAGGTTCCGATCCTCCCAGCGCAGTGACGGGAGCAGCTCGATGATGACCGGGAAGGCGCCGTCACCGAGACTGACGAGATACGCCGGGTCCATCCTCCGCTCGGCATCGGCTGGCAGACCGGAGGGATCGATGAGCCGCTCCAGATCCGCGCGCGCTACGAATGCCGACGGCGAGAGCGCGTTCACGCCGACGCCGACAAGAAGGGCCGCGGCGAAGACCGGCTGCAGGCAGATGTGCATCCGGGCCGTGCCGACGCACCATCCGAGCACCGCGAGCGCGAGCCCGAGGAACACGATGCCGGCGAGGGCGTAGAAGCGGAGCTCGGTCCAGCCGTAGGCCAGCTGGTAAAGGTCCAGCCGGAACCACGCCGAAACGAGCACCACCAGTGTGAGCGCGACCAGGACCAACCCGAGCGCGGTCGTGACGCGAGATCGCGTCCGGGATTGCAGCCCGATGGCGAAAAGCAGCGCGCCCACGATCGATGCGCTCGCCATCAGCTCGAAGAAGCCGCGTCGCGCATACGCGCTGTAGGGGATCCCGGCCGCATCGATCGTGTCGCGGCCGCCGAATAGATAGCCGAGCTGAACGGCCACGAAGATCGCGAACAAGACGTCGACGGACGCGAGGAGGACGGCCGTCGTCTCGGCGCTGATGACACCGCGCAGCTCCGTCGCCGCTCGCGGTGCACGCGCTCGTTCGAGGGTCGCGAGCGCGGAGGCGGCGAGCCACGCGACCAGGGCGAAGATGACGGTCCGCTGGCCAGCATCACGGAAGAGGTCACGCCAGCGCACAACGTCAAAGAGGTCGCCGACGCGCTGCGCATAGATCGGGTCGGCCGACGCGAAGAGGACCGAGAACGCCACAAGGAACGGGAACGCAAGCAGGGCGCCGCCCGCATACCGGGGTAGTCGCCCGGTGCGCGACCGGACAAAGTCCGTGATCGGGCCGGTCGCCCGGGCCGCGAGTCGGACCGGCCGGTCGACGATGCCGGCGATCCCATCGGCGGCCTCGGCCGCGAGCGAGCGCACGTCGCATCGCGTGATCCGCGCGCCGCCGAGCGCGGCGATCCAAGCCAGGCCGAGCGTCCCCGCGGCGAGCGCGTCGAAGGCGACGAGCGCCGCATCGGCACGGAGCGTGGCGAGCATGCCGAAGGTCAGTGCAGCCGCCGGGAGCCACGCATCCGCGATGTCCGATCGGACCATCCGCGGGCGGAGCCACCAGCCGATCAGAAGGAACAGTGTCGTCGCCACGAGGACGTTCAGACCCGGGGCGCGCGCGAAGAAGAGCTGTTGGGCCGCGAGCCCGAACAGCACGGCGGCGAGGACAATGGCAACGGGCCCGCGCATCGCGCGGATGCTCGCGCCTGCGCGCCACACCGTCATCGCACATGTGAGACGACATCGCAGGTCTCGCGGAGTACCGTTCCGCGCGATGCGTCTGCAGGACCGGGAGCGCGTCTCGAAGGCGATCCGGACGCTTCGGGGTGATCGCTCGCTCGACTCGCTCGTTGATCGGATCTATGAGATCACCGAGGGATCGGTCTCGCTCGATCGCGCGACGCTTCAGCGGGTCGCGACGGGCCGAACCCGCGTCACGAGGGCGATCGACAGCCCGGAGGACTGCGTCCGACTGTACTTCGCGCTGATGATCATCGGCTGCGAGGAGGAGCTGACCCTTGCGGAGATCGTCGGCGAGGGGCGCACGATGCTCGCCGGATTTGTCGGCGAACCGCTCGCGACGTTGGTCTTCGCCGATCTTCGCCGAACGCTTCCGAAACTGACGGATCTTCGAACACTTCGCGAATATCTCGAGGAGGGCTTACGGACATGGCTTCCGAGATGACCGCCCTGGCCGTACCGGCCGAGAGCAACACGACTCGATCGGAGGAAGAGCGGCTGCGCGCGATGCTCGAAGAGCGACTCGGGATCCGCACACGCTTCACGTCGCTCCCCGGAACGCGCGCTCTTCTGGTCAGTCCGATCTCTTCGGGCCGGCCGAAGGGCCTTGTCGTGGACCATTCGGTGAGTGCCGCCGAACGCATTTCCCTGTACGTCCATCTCGCCGCGCACATCGCGCTCAAGCACGATCTGCCGCTCGTCACGATCGTCGAATCACGCGCGGGCGCCACGTCCGGCGACGCGAACGGGCACCGCGACGCGGACCAACTGGCTCGGGCCATGTGGTGGGGGACCGAAGCACGCGCCGAGCTCCGCGCGGTCTGGCCCGGTCGGCACTCGCGCGTGCTCCGTCCGATCCTCGCGAGCCGTGCCGGACGCTGGGGACTGCGCGTCGTTCTCCTGATCCTGCGGCGCGTGTACTACGGAGCGCGCGCTCGCCGTGTGCTCGAGGGGACGTCCGTCGCTACGTGGCTGCGCGACGCGCTCTGCGTCACCGCGGTCGTCTGTGCGGCGCCCGAGCTCGTGGCCGGCCGGGCACGGATCCGCGTGACTCGCTAGGGGGCCGCGGGGGTCCCCTTCAGCATGGCGTCCATGCGGTCGTCGTACTCGCCGAAATACTTCTTCATCATCCGCACCGCGACCATCGCGCCGACCCGCATCCTGACGCCCGTCGGCTCGTCCCAGTACACGGCGGTGTCGATGCGTGTGCCCGCGCCCTCGCGCACGACGCGATCGGTGCGGTAGATGCGGCCGACGAACGGGAACTCGACCGTGATCGTCAGCTCCGACGGCCGCTCCGCGTTCAACACGCGGAAGACCGTGGTGCGGTCGCCGCCGTGCTCGCAGTGGTACTCCGCGCCGACGAGACCGCCGCGCGCGCCCTTCTCGAAGTCGACCCGCGGGACGTTCATGATCTTCCGGCGCGCCACGGGATCGGTCATCAGCTCCCATACCTGCTCCGGCGGTGCGGCGTAACGGCGGCTCGCGCGAAGCTTCGCCTCGGCGTCGGTGACGACGGTCCGATCCTCGCGGAGCGCGTCCGCGCGGACGGGCGCGAGATCGAGGTAGGCCGCGCCGACGTCGCCGAGGTCGTAGTGCTGCGGGGCCAGGACGAAGCCGGCACGCGCCGACGCGGGCCAGTCGCGGAGCGCGGCGTCGGTCGCGAGCAGGTATTCGCGGAGCGGGACCGTGTTCTTCAGCAGCCGGTGGACGAGGTTCACGTCCGTGCCGTAGAGCTGCACGACGCCGGCGACGACCTGGCGGGAGTACGTCCCGCGATGGACGACGAACTTGAGACCGAGACTCCCGATCATCTGGCACGCCTGACACGGGCAGCTCGTCGCGGCGCGCATGTCGCGGAGGCGGCGATGGAACGTGGCGAACGTCTCGCGTAGCCAGTCGGTGACCTCGACGCCCGTCCGCTCCGTGGTGCAGCAGAGCGCGTCGCCTTCGACCTGGTCGACGCTCAGCTTGCCGCCGAAGCTCTTGGCGATGTTCTCGATGAGCTCGGCGAGGATCTCCCGCGAGTGCTCGTGCTCGGTGCCGGACACGAACGCCGTGTAGCCGGAGATGTCGGCGATGACGAGGAGGCCGTCGGTCGACGCCACGGCACCGATCATCGCACGAAGCCCTACGGTACGGCCGGGATGGTGAGGAAGGTCGCGCCGACGATCGTCTCGAGCGGCAACGGAAAGGGCGCGCTCCCGACCGGCATCCGCATCCTCGCGAAGGGCGGCAGCGCCCTCGATGCCGTCGAGGCGTGCGCCCGGATCATCGAGGCGGACCCGGCGGATGACACCGTCGGCTACGGCGGACTGCCGAACGTCCTCGGCGTCGTCGAGCTGGACGCGTCGATCGTCGACGGCACGACCCATGCGGCCGGCTCTGTGGCCGCGCTCATCGGGTTCCTGCATCCGATCACGGTCGCGCGCGCGGTGATGGAGCGGCTGCCGCACGTGATGCTCGTGGGTGATGGCGCGGCGCGGTTCGCGCGGGAGATCGGTGCCGAGGAAGGCGACCTGCTCACGCCCGCGTCGCGCGATGAATGGATCAGCCGGCTGCGCCGGGCGAAGCAGACGCCTGCATCGATCGCGACCGCGGGCTCGCTCGGGCCGATCGTGCTCGAGATGGTGAAGGACCACGGGACGGTGAACTTCATCGCGATCGACAGGCGCGGCAACATCGCATCGGCGGTCACGACGAGCGGGTGGGGGTTCAAGTATCCCGGCCGCGTCGGCGACTCGCCGATCATCGGCGCCGGCCACTACTCGGACACGCGTTTCGGCGGCGCGGCCTGCACGGGATTCGGCGAGCTCGCGATGCGCAACGTCACGACGAAGACCGCGGTCGACCGGCTCGCGCGCGGCGAGGACGCGGCCGCCGTCGCCGAGGCGGCCATCGCGGACGCGAATGCCCTGACCAGTCACGGGAGCCGCCTGAACATCGTCGTCCTCGCCGCCAACGGTGAGCACGCGGCCGCGACCACGAAGCGCGGCGTCAAATACACGTACCAGTCCGTCGGGATGACCCGCCCGGCCACGAGGGCGCGCGCCATCGTTCGTCGCAGATCGCGGTGAGCGTCCGCTGGGCCGCGTACGCGGCCTACGTGAACTCGGTCGCCGCGCTCGCACAGCTCTTGAGCTCCGGCGGCGACCCGAAGGCGAACGGCGCTGCTGGGCTCGTGAACAACGCGGCGGGGGTGGTCTGGGCCGCGAGCTTCGTGCCGGTGGCGTACCTGTTCTACCGAGCCTCGCGCACCCACGCGAACATCGTGAGTGCCGCGGCGTTCGGCTTCGGCCTGTTCGCGTTCGGCGCCTCGGCGTTCCTCGAGCTTTTGACCGCGACCGGTCAACTCACGTTCGACCAGGAGACCGTCGCGTATTACCCGGTGCTCGGCGGGATCGGCGTGTGGTTGGTCATGGCCGGCGGCGTCGCGATCATGGAGACCGCCCTGCCCCGCGCGCCGCTCATCTTCGGCGCGGTCATCGGGGCGCTCTGGTTCCTCGCGAACGTCCTCTTCGGCGCGGGCGGGTTGCCGTCGCCGACGGCGGAGGGCCCGACGAACGATCTCACCGACAGCGGGATCCTGCTGCTGGAGACCGCGTTCCTCCTACAGCCGTTCTGGGGCCTCTGGCTCGGGCGCGCGCTGCTCGCGCCGCCCAAGACGCCGGGCCCCGCGCGCTAGCCCGTCGGATTCGCCGGCTGACCGGCGAGCTCCCGGCGAGCGGCCTGGGCGATCTCGGCGTTCGTGTACGCATGGCCGTCGAGACCCCAACCGCCGTCGGGCGACTCGACGATGAGGCACCACGTGCGTTCGACGAGCGTCGGGTCGCCGGCAGCGGCCGCGACGATGTCGGTGAGCTCCTTGACCACGCCGAGCTTCTTGTCGCGATCGAGCACGCCGACCGGGGTCAGGACCTGAATGCGAACGTAGTTGCTGTCGCCGGCCGCGTTGGCCAGCGCATCGGCGTCCAGGTCGTGGACGAACGCCGCAGTGTTCTCTTTGAACAGCGAGATCTGCGGCACCGCCTCCCACCGCATCACCGCCTTGGCGAGGTCCTGGGCGAGCGTCTTTCGGTCGCGGAACGTTCCGTGGACGGCGTACACGTCGATCATCGGCATCAGGTTTCTCCAGGGTTTTCCGTGAGTATGTCGGTCGTCATACCGACTGGGGGAGACCGTAGCGTATGCCTATCGTCATAGTCAAGGGGAGCCGGGCGTGAAGGCATGACCAACGACAGCCGGGCGAGCATGGTGCGGAGCGCGGCATCCCTGATCCGCACGCGCGGCGTGTCCGCGACCTCGCTCGCGGACGTGTTGGCCGATAGCGGCGCCCCCCGCGGGTCGATCTACCACCACTTCCCGCGCGGAAAGGATCAGCTCGCCGGGGACGCGGTCGGATGGACGTCTCAACGGGTGCTGGCCCACCAACGTGCGTGTCGCGCGACGACGGCCAAGGGCGTGCTCGAGTGCTTCATCGACATGTGGCGCCAGGTCGTGCTGGCCTCGGGCGGAACGGCCGGCTGCGTCGTCGCGGGCGTTGCGATCGACACCGCCGGCGAGACGCCGGGCTTGATCGATGTCGTCCGAGCGACCTTCCGGTCCTGGATCGATCTGCTCTCCGACCAGCTCGCGGCGACCGGCATTCCGGCAAAGCGCGCGTCAGCCATCGCGGTGGCGACGGTGGCCGGCATGGAAGGCGCGCTGATCCTGTGCCGGGCCGAGGGCGGCGTCGGTCCGCTGGAAACCGTCGCTGCCGAGGTCTTGCGGCTGCTCCCAGCCAAGACGACGGCGAGATCGCGATGAGGCCGGCAGCCTAGAGCGCCGCCACCGCCGCCTCGAGGCGCTGCGTCGCGACGTTCGGATCGGTGCCGCTCGCGAATGTGATCGGGTCGCCGAACACGACCTCGACGTCGCCCCGGAGGGGCCAGCCGATCCGATCGACGAGCGCCATCTTCCTGATCTTCAGCTTGAGCGGGATCACCGGCACGTTGCCCTCCACGGCGATGAGTCCCGTGCCGGACTTGAACGGCTGGAGCGGTCCGCCGACGGTGAGCTTTCCCTCGGGGTAGATGAGCACCGAGAAGTTCCGATCGAGCCGAGCGCCGAGGAGCTCGAGGCTGCGGCGGATCGCGCCCTCGCGCGCGAGGGGGAACGCGTCCGCGAGCACGGCCGACAGGAAGCCGCGGATCCGGTTGCCAAAGATGTCGTCCGCCGCGGCGGCGACCGCGAGCTTCCAGCGCCAGCCGAGCGGGATCGCAGTGAGGAAGATCCCGTTGTCGAAGTGCAAGCAGTGGTTCGGCGCGAAGAGCACCGGGCCGCGGAGCCCGTGCAGCTTCTCGCGTCCGGTGACGTGGACCCGGTAGAACAACGTCACGAGCGGCCACACGACGGACTCCTGCAGCAGGATCCCGAACGTCCGCACCAGCGGATTCAGTGGCCAGCCGAAGATGCCGGTGTCCCGCTTCGTGTCCTTCGCATCGCGCACCATGCGCTCGAGATCTGCGACCGTCGCGCTCGGTGCGAGGGCGGCGTCGTCGATGTACGCGCCGAGCTCCTCCTCGATGACCCCGAGGAGCTCGACCCGCGCGAGCGAGTCCAACCCGAGATCCGCGGAGAGCTGCGCTTCCGGTCGCACGATCGTCGCTGGGATGTTCGCGACCTGCGCGACGAGGGCCCCGACCTCGCTCAGCTGACGCTCGGCGCCTCCCCCGGCATGGAGCACGACCTCCGCCGCCCGGTCGCCGCGCTGCAGCTGGAGCAGCCGCTCGACGACGAACCGCTTCTTCACCTTCTGGGTCGGGGTCGTCGGGAAGTCCTCGTCCGGCCACGTCGTCCAGCCGCGGATCTGCTGGCTGCCCGAGAGCTTCAGGTTCGCGTCGCGAACGATCGCCTGGACCGCTTCGGCATCCGTGAGGAGGAACACGGCGTGGACGTGCACGGTCTCGCCAGGCACTTCGAGGCCGACGACCGTTGCGATGATCGGTCGGAGCGGCGTCGATGCCGCCTGGATCCGAGGATCCGCGGCGAGGACGTCCTCGATGTCCTCCGGGTAGACCTTCAGGCCGTCGGCGAGGACGATCATGTCCTTCTTCCGTCCGCGCAGCCAGAGGAACCCGTCGCCGTCGAACTCGCCGAGATCGCCGGTGTGGTACCAACCCGCGTCGTCGAGCACGCTGCGCGTGGCCTCGTCGTTCTCCCAGTAGCCCACGAACACGTTCGGCCCGTGCACGAGCACCTCGCCGTCCAGGGCGATGCGCACCTCGACGCCGGGCAGCGGCACGCCGACCGAGCCAAGCCGGTTCCGATCGAGCCGGTTGAACGTCACCGCCGGCGCGCACTCCGTCGTCCCGTAGCCCTGCAGGACATCGACGCCGAGCTCGCGCCACGCCTCGCCGAGAGCCGGATCGAGCGCCGCTCCTCCGGACACGATGTAGCGGAACCGGCCGCCGAACTGGCGGTGCACGCTGCTGAAGACGATCCGGCGCAGGCCCATCGGGAGGCGCCTCGCGACGCGCCGCAGCTTGGCGAACAGGGCGGCCTTGCCCTGCGCCTCGGCCTGCCGCTGGATGCCGAGGAGGATCGACCGCACGGCCGCGGGCGTGATGAGGATCATCGAAACGCGACGCTCCTTGAAGGTGCGGCGGATGACGGCCGGCTGCCGGCTCGTCGGGTACACGACCGATGCGCCGGTGAGCAGGAGAGTCCAGAAGCCCGCGAGCTGCTCGAACATGTGCGAGAGCGGGATGAACGAGAGGAGCCGCTGCTTCGGCCCGATCGGGAAGATCTGCCGCGCGGCCTCGGCGTTCGACAGCACGTTGCGGTGGGTGAGCATCGCGCCCTTCGGGTCGCCGGTCGTGCCCGACGTGAACACGATCTCGGCGAGATCGTCCCCGGAGAGGTCGGCCGCCGGAAGCGGCGCGCACCCGGCGGCGAGCTCGGGCAGCTGCTCCATCTCGTGGAGCGGGATCCCGAGGGTCTGCGCGCGCTCGCGGGTCTGCGCCGAGACGATCGCGGCCGTCGCGCGCGTCCGCTCCACGATCTTCTGCGCGAAATCGGGCAGCGAGTTCACGTCGAGCGGCACGAGCACCGCGCCGATCCGGAGCGCCGCAAGGAAGGCGATCCCGTACTCGGGCCGGTTGATCCCCCAGATCACGACGCGATCGCCGCGCGAGATGCCTGAGCCCGACAGGGATCGCGCGACGCGCGGCACGAGGTCGGCGAGCTCGCGATACGTCCACACCCGCGTGCGAAAGCCGGGCCGGATGATGAGCGCGGGCTTCGTGCCGAACCGCGCGGCCGAGGCGTCGAGGATGTCGTTCAGGGTGTTCAGGCCCACACCTCGGCGAGGTCGCGCAGGGCTTTGCGCGCGCCGCCGCGGAGCGGCGGGTAGTGGGCGAAGAGGATCATGTCGGCGTCGAGGTCCGCGAGCCGCGCGACCGACTGTCGCGCCTCCGCCAGGTCGTCGCTGAACACGTGATGCGGACCGACGAGCCGGCCTTGCCGGAGCTGGAGCACGTCGCCAGTGAACAGAAGCCGCAGCCCCGGCGCATACAGGCACACGCTCCCTGGCGTGTGCCCCGGAGTGTGCACGACGTGGAGTCCGCCGAGCACCGGGAGCACGTCACCGTGGAGGAGCGGCTTCGCGTCGGTCAGGGGGCGGGTGAGGAACGCGATCAGCTGTCCGGGCACGGGATTCGCGAGTACCTCGCGCAGGCCGATCCGCAGACGCGCCGCGTCCGACGGATGGATGTGGATCGTGGCGCCGGACGCAGCGGCGATCTCCGCCACGCCGCCGATGTGGTCCGGATGGCCGTGAGTGCAGACGATCCGCGTGATCTCGCGCGGCGAACGGCCGATCCGCTGCAGGTAGCGCTGCACGAGCCGGCCCGAGCCGCGATGGCCCGCATCGATGAGCGTGAGCTCGTCCTCGACGATGAGATGCGCCGTGGCGCCGATGACGCGCACTGCGTGGACCCGGGGAACGATCTCCAACTGGCGACCTCGGAGCGCTCTGCGGGAGCCGCCGCAGGCCGGGTGATGCTAGGCGCCGAAGCTCCGCCAGAGAAGGTTCGCGACGCTCAGGATGAGCAGCACGACGATGAGCTGGCGGAAGCGGGCCTGGTCGAGCCTTGCGCGGAAGAAGATCCCGGCCATGAGCGCAAGGAGCGTGGGCACGAGGCCGAGCAGCCCGATCGCGACGATGTTCGGCGTGTACAGGCCGAGGAGCGCGTAGCCGGCCAGCTGGATCACGGCGTTCAGCTCGAAGATCGCGGCGAGCACGATCACGTAGTCATGCCGGTCCATCTTCCGCGCGTGGAAGAACGATCCGATGAGCGGGCTCGCGATCGACGTCGTTCCCTGGAGGACCCCGCTCACAAACCCGACGACCGGCCCCAGGATCCGCGCGCGCCGCGCGCCGGGATCGTCGCCGATCAGGCGGTCACCGCGGAGCAAGAACACCGCGACCATGAGCGAGATGAGGATCGCGAAGGTCCGCTGATCGAGCAGCGCGAGCAGATTCACGCCGATCGCCGTGCCGACCGCGCTCGCGACGATGATCGGCGCGATCGTGCGCAGCACGTCCAGGCGGCGCCAGCCCTGGAGGAGCAGGATCGAGTTCGCGGCGAAGATCGGGATCGTCACGATGACGACGGCGGCCTTCGGGCCGAACACGCCGGCCAGGATCGGCGTCGCCAGGAGCGGCAGGCCCATCCCGGTGGTGCCCTTCGCGAATCCAGCGACGCCGAGCCCGACGATGAGGATCAGGAGATCGCCTGGGCCCATGCGCGCTCGCCGACGAGCGCCCTCCAGTCCACCTGGTGCAGTCGGGGGTTCTCTCGATAGCCGCGTCCCACCTTCGCAAGGTCGCGGCCGTCCAGCCGCACGATGTCCGCGGTGTGGTCGAAGCCGCTGCCATGGACGAGCGCCGAGCCGACGCCATACACGTCCACCGGGACTCCAAGCCGCTCGAACCGCGCGATCTTCTCCGCATCGAAGCCGCCGGAGGCGACGATGCGCACGTGGCCGTAGCCCGCGGCGTCGAGCGCCGCGCGGAGGATCTGGACGAGCCGCGGCGTCACGCCGCGGATCTCCTCGCCGGTCATCCCGCCGTGCTGCTCGATCTCGCGCAGGATCGACGTGTCGATGAGCGACTCGCTCGTGTCCACGCGCACGCCCCAGAGGCGCTGCCCGAGCGCATGTGCGACCCCGAGCGAGGTATTCACAACGTCGTTCTGGAAGTCGACGAGGCTCGTGACGTTCACGTGGCCCTCGGTCGTCCCCGGCGCAGTGAGGTGGCCGATCGCCTCGGTCGTGCGGTTGATGTACTCGTCGAACTTGAGCGTCGCAACGCTCGTGTCGCCGCCATACACGGCGATGAGCGCGTGCGGCACGGTGCCGAGGCCGGTCGAGCCCCACCACTCGCCTTGCTCGTCGGTGGAGACCCCGATCGCGCCGCCGACGTACGCCGCGTAGCCTGCGCCGGCCTGTGCCTCGTGCGCCTGATGGCGCGCGCCGAACATGATCACCGGCTTCCCGTTCGCGGCGGCGACGACGTCGCGGGTATTCGTCGCCACGCGCGATCCCTCGGCGAGCGCGCCGAGGTAGAGGGTCTCGAGGTGGGCGAAGGAGGCGTACTCGCCTTCGATGTGCATCACGGGCTCGTCGCGCTCGGCGACGTCGCCGTCGAACAGTGACCGGACGGCGAGGTTGCGCCAGCCCGGTTCCCAGAGCGACGCGAGCTCGTACGAGATCTCGAACGCGTCGCGCGCGAGTGGCGCGTACGCGACCCACGCCCCCGAGGCCGGCAGCGCGGCCCAGTGCGCGTACGCGCGGCGCTCGGCCTCGAGGTATCGCTCGAAGAGCGCTTCGCTTCGCTTGCGGTCGCGGTAGTGGCCCGTCCCCGCGACGAGGATCGCGAGCGTGTGGTCGGTACCGACGATCACGGCGTGCGGATGCTTCTGGAACACCTGCATCGTCACGCGGTCGCGCCGATGGTCCTGCTCGAGAATGAGCTTCGTGCGCGCGAAGTAGATGTCGCTCTTGTAGCCGGCGCGGATCTTCTCGACCGGCAGCCGGAACGTCTCCGGCCGCAGCCGCTCGTCGACGATCACCACATGCTCGTGAGCATGCCGCCGTCGACCTGCACGCTGACGCCGGTGATGTACGACGCCCGCGGTGACGCGAGGAACACCGCGGCCGCGGCGAACTCCTCGGGCCGGCCGTACCGGCCGAGCGGGATCCCGCCCTTCTCGAAGCGCTCGCGGACCTGCTCGACCGCGATGCCCTCGCGCTTCGCGGTGTCCGCATCGAGCTCCGCGATCCGCTCGGTCGAGATGCGGCCCGGCTGGATCGCGTTCACCCGGATCCCGTCCGCCGCGAGCTCCGTCGACAGCGTCTTGAGGAGCCCGTGCACCGCGGCCCGGAGGCCGTTCGACAACATGAGGGTGCCGTATGCCGGCGAGCCCGGCTGCCGCACGGAGGTCGAGGTCGAGAACACGATCGAGCCCTTCGACTTCCGGAGCTCGGGAAGGGCGAGACGCGTCAATCGCACGGCCGACAGGAGCGTGAGCTCAAAGGCCGTCTGCCATGCGGCGTCATCGAGATCGGCGAACTTGCCCGGCTTCGGACCGCCCGCGTTCACGATGAGGACATCGATCCCGCCAAGGCGCTCGACGCTTTCACCGACGAACCGCCGACAGCCATCCTCGGTGCTCACGTCCGCGTCGATCCCGATCGTGCCGCCGCCGAGCTCGGTCGCGACCTGCTGGATCCGCGCGCGGTCCCTCGAGCAGATCGAGACCTGTGCAGCCTCGCGGACGAACTCCGCCGCGATCGCGCGCCCGAGCCCCTTGCTCGCGGCCGCGACGAGCACGCGCTTGCCGCTGAGGCCGAGATCCACCTCCCTAGCTCAGGGCGCCGAGCGCCACGGCCACGAGGATGACGATCGCGAGCGCGACGCGATAGACGACGAAGATGTTCAACGAGTGGGTGCGCAGGTAGCGGACCATGAACGCGACCGCGGCGAGGCCGGAGATGAACGACACCGCGAAGCCGATGGCGACGATGTCGAGCTCCGCGGTGAGCCCCGAGAGCTTGCGTGCGTCCAGCAGGGTCTTCAGTCCCGCGCCGAGGATGATCGGCGTCGACAGCAGGAACGCAAGACGCGTCGCATCGGGACGCTCGAGGCCGCGGAACAGCCCGGCCGAGATCGTGATGCCCGAGCGCGAGACGCCCGGCAGGAGCGCCAGAGCCTGGGCCGCGCCGACGACGATCCCATCCATGATTGTCACACGGTCGAAGCGGCGCCGGCGTGAGCCGAGACGTTCGGCCAGGACGAACACGGCAGAGCCCAGAAGCAGACCGGCGACGATGTACAGGACGCTTCGCAGGGTCGTCGAGATGGCGGTCTCGAACAGCACGCCCGCGATCGCCGCGGGGATCGTGCCGGCGACGATCACGAACGGCACTCGCCAGCGTCCATGGAGCACATCGTTGAGCAACCCGATCCACGTGGTCGCGAAGTACAGCAGCACCGCGAGCGCCGTCCCCATGTGGAGCGCGACGTCGAAGCTCAGCCCGAACTTCTCGGGGTCGAGCTTGAGCGCGTCGGAGACGAGGATGAGGTGCGCGGTCGAGCTCACGGGCAGGAACTCGGTCAGCCCCTGCACCAAGCCGAGGACGATCGCCGCCGCCTGGTCACTCACTCAGCGGATGGTCGCACGGGCGGCCCGAAGCGCGTCGTGGGCCTCCTGCTCGTGACCGAGGACGGTCTCGAGGGCCTTCGCGATCCCGCGGCGGTGGCCGGCGTCCATGAACCGCATCGCGACCGATGCGTCGAACGGCTTCGTCCCGAGCTTCTCCAGCGCCTCGACGACGTAGCCGTACGACTCGGCCGCGCGCAGGAGGTCGCCGCCGGGGGTCGCGAAGAGCGAGCGCAGTCCCCGAAGGAATCTGGCTGCGGCCCGCCGTTTGTCGGCGAGCACGATACGCATCGCGTGATCGGAGAACGCCGCGGTGCCGGCATGCTTCGTGTCGGTCCACCGCGCGTCGTCCCGCAGTGCGGCGGCCCAGCCGGTCAACGCGGATTCAGAACGTGCGGCGCGCGCGATGCCGGCATCGATCCCGCCCTTCGCGGCCGCCGCTCGCTCGATCTCCGGCGTTCGGTCGAGGAAGATCGGGCCGCCGTGATCCGCGTCGATGAAGTCCGGCCAGCCGATCTCGCTCGGCTTGTCGCTCTTGTCGAAGAACGTGCGCACCAGATATCGGTCGTCGTTCACGTAGCCCACGATCAGTCCGTACTCCGGCGGGCCGACGGCGCCGCGGATCAGCGGCGGCAGCTTGTCATCGATCGCCTCGCGGATGCGCGAACCGACGAGAGCGCGAAGATCGTCGTCATAGGGCGGCGGGACGTCGTCGAGCTTCATACCCGCCGCACGGGCGGCAAGGGCCATGGTCTCGGGGTCGCGCGGCGTCGCCGAGAGCGGATCGAAACCGGCCAGATCGATGGTCAGGTCGAACGCGGCGCCCGACGTGCCCATGAGCCAGTCGTATTCGCTCTTCGTGGCCACCGCGAGGACCGCTGGAAAGCTGCACTCCTGACCCGCGCCGAAGTGCAGCGGCGTGATGTCCTTCAGCAGCTTCGTCAAGCCGCCGCCTCGCCGTGGAGCAACGCCCGCCACGCCATCGGGTCAGACCCCTCCGATGGACAGCTCGGAGATCACGAAGGTGGGGCTGCCGAGGCCGGACGATCCGAACACCAGATCGTTCGCCACACCCGTGATCGACGCCAGCAGCGTCGTGAGATTGCCGGCGATCGTGATGCCCTGCACCGGGTACTTGCGCTCGCCCTGCTCGAGGTAGTCGCCGGTCGCGCCGAGCGAGAACTCCCCGGAGATCGGATCGACGGTGTGGAGATTGAGCAGCGACGTGATCCGCAGCGACCGGTCGAGACCGTTGACCAGCGCGTTGGGCGCCGTGGCTCCGGGCGCCAGGTGGAAGTTCGCCGCCCCGATGCGGCTCGGCGTCGCGTACGACCCGCGCCGCGCGTTGCCCGTCGGCGCCTGCTCCATCTTCTTCGCGGTCTTCAACGAAGAGAGGTAGCCCACCAGGACGCCCTGGTCCACGAGCGTGCGGGTCGTCGTCGCCACGCCTTCGCCGTCGAACGGCGCGGTGCGGAGCGCGCCCGGCGTGCGGGCGTCGTCGACGATCGTCACGCGCTCGCTCGCGACCCGCTGACCGACCTTTCCGGCGAAGAGGCTTTTCCCTTTGATCACCGAGTCGGCGGAGAAGAGCGGGACGAGAGCGCCGAGCAGCGCCATGCCCATGAATGGGTCGAGCACGATCGGTAGGGTCCCCGTCTTGAACGGCTGCGCCCCCAGCTTCCCGACCGCGACCTCCGCCGAGCGGCGGCCGACGGCCTCGGGATCGACCTTGCCGAACTGGCGCTTCGCCTCGCCGTGATAGCCGATCTGCCGCTCCTCGCCGGCGGTCGCGACCGCCGACGTGCCGACGCTGAAGTACGTCTCCCGATACGCGCCCCGGACATCGGCCGTCGTCGCCACGATCGTCGTCATCGTCCCATCGCCGTACGTCGTCTTGCGGAAGCCGCTGATCCGCGGGTCCACGTTCTTCGCCGCGCGTTCGACCGCGAGCGCGACGTTCGTGCGCTCACTGATCGAGCGGCCGTCGATGCCGTCCTCGTACAGCTCCAGGTCGGGGCTCTCGATCTTCTCCGTCGCGATCGAGACGTCGGGGTCCGGTTCGGTCACGGCCGCGATGTCGCGCGCGGCCTCCACGCACTCCTCGATCCCCGCCGGCGAGAGGTCGCTCGAGTACGCGAACCCGACGTGGCCGCCGCGCAGGACGCGGACGCCGATGCCGCGCTCGCCCCGCGTGATCGCGTTCTCGACCGCGCCGTCGCGGACCTCGACCGTCGTCGACTGCCCGTCGCGCAGGAACACCTCACCGCCATCGACGCGCAAGCCCTTGATCGATGCGATCGCGCGATCGACGACCGCCTCGTTCGCCATTTTCTCGCTCATCTCATCAGCTCGTCCTGTCGGCTGTTCGCCTCCAGGCCTCGCTGAACGCTCAAGGCTGGTGGGATTCCCTCGTCGCGGCAAAGCCGCTCCTCGCTCATGCTCACGAGGCCGCCTTCACCTTGCCGCCCACGACGACGCTCGGGATGCGGAGCGTCGGCTGCGCGTCGGCGACCGGAGCGCCCTGGCCATCCTTGCCGCACGTGCCCACCGAATAGCCAAGGTCGGACCCGACCATGTCGATCTCGCTCATGAGCTTGGGCCCCTGGCCGACGAGCGTCGCGCCGCGAAGCGGCTCCGCCTGCTTGCCGTCGCGGATGCGGTAGCACTCGGTGATCTCGAATGCGAAGTTGCCGCTCACCACGTCGACCTGCCCGCCGCCCATGCCCTTCACGAAGATGCCGTCCGGCACCGACGCGAGGATCGCGGCCGGATCCGATGTGCCCCGCGCGATCATCGTGGTCGTCATCCGGCAGATCGGCAGGTGGCGGAAGGATTCGCGGCGGCCGTTGCCGCTCTCGGCGATGCCGAGCTTCCGCGCGTGCTTCTTGTCGCTCAGGTAGGTCTTGAGGATGCCGTTCTCGATGAGGACGGTCCGGTGCGTCTGGGTGCCCTCGTCGTCCATCGCCTGGGTGCCGCGCTTTCCGGGGTCGGTGCCGTCGTCGATCACCGTGATGAGCTCGCTCGCGACCTTCTGCCCGAGCCGGCCCGAATAGACGGACATGCCCTTCAGGTTCAGGTCGGCCTCGAGCCCGTGGCCCACGGACTCATGGATGAGCGTGCCGCCGGCGTCGCTCGCGAGCACGACGGTGTACGTCCCGGCCGGCGCGGGCTCCGCCGCGACGTTCTGCACCGCCAGGCGGGCGGCGGTGTCGGTCGTCTCGAGCACCGCCTCCTCGGTGAGCATCTCGAAGCCCTCGGTCCCGGCCTTCGCCTTGTAGCCCGACTCGAGGACGTCGCCCTGCTTGGCGGTGACGAGGACGCCGAACACGAGGCGCGTTCGCGAGTCGGTCCGGAAACGGCCGTCGCTGTTGGCGACCACGACGTCCTGCACGCTCTCGCGGTACAGCACGGTCACCTGGTGGATGCGCGGGTCGGCCGCGCGCGCCCGCTCGTTCGCACGCTTCATGAGCTCGACCTTGCGCTCGATCGGCACGGTTCGCGGATCGATGCGCACGACCGACGGGCGGGGGAGCACATCGCCGGATATCGCGGTGACCTCGCGCATGCCACCGTCATCGTCGGCGATCGCCGCGGCCGCGCGGCCGGCGATGGCCAGCAGGTCGTCGCCATCGTTCACGTTGCCGTTCGCGTAGACCCCCCGGTCGCCGGCGGCCACGCGGATGCCCGCGCCCTGGTCGACCCCCGTGATCGCGTCCTCGAGCTTGTTGTCGTCAAGGGTGAGCGTCACGACGTTGCTGCGCTCCCAGAAGAGCTCGGCCCACTCGCCGCCGCGCGACAGCGCGGTCCGGAGCGCACGAGCGGCGTCCTTCTCGGTGACGGTCATGATGCGCGGCAGCGTGACGGTGGAGATGGCTCGCTCCCTCCCCTCGAGGACCCGAAGTTTAGCCCGCGCGCTCGCCGATGACGGTGACCGTCGCACTGCGCGTCCGCGGTCCGTCGAACTCCGCGAAGTAGATGCCCTGCCACCTGCCGAGATCAAGCCCGCCATTCCGTATCGCGATGGTGATGTCGCCACCGACGAGCACGGACTTGATGTGCGCGGGGCCGTTGCCCTCCGCATGGCGGTAGTCGCCGGTGTCCGGAACGAGCCGCGCGAGCGTCGTCAGCAGATCGCGCTGCACGTCCGGGTCGGCGTTCTCGTTCACGAAGATCCCGGCGGTCGTATGCGCGACGGTGACCACGCAGATCCCCTCGCGGATCTTCGCGGTCTTCACCCTTTCGGCGACCCGTTCGGTGATATCGATGGTCTCCGTCTTCTTCGAGGTCTCGATCCGCAGCCCGAGGTGCTCGGCCGTCACGTGACGGGGACCCCGGTACCGCGCTCGGCGAGGATCCGCGCGAGGACACGGAGGTCGGCGTTCCCGCCGCTCACGACCAGCACCGTCTTGCCGTGGGCGCGGACCGCTCCGGACCGCAGCGCGGCCAGCGTCGCGGCGCCCGAGGGTTCCACCAGCAGCGAGAGCCGTTCGAGGTAGTCGTAGGTCGCGGCCTCGAGCGCGTCGTCGGAGACCGTCACGATCTCGTCGACGTACGTGCGAGCCAGGTCAACGTTCAGCTGCTCGGTGCCCTTCGCGACGAGCTTGTCGGCGACGCTGTGTGGGTGCTCGACGACGACGGGATGGCCGGCCTCGCGCGACCGCCGCACGGCGTCGGCGCCCTCAGGCTCGACGCCGATGACCCGGACGTCGGCCCGCCGCGCCTTCACGGCGAGCGAGATGCCGCCGATGAGGCCGCCGCCGCCGACCGGGACGACGACCAGGCCGACATCGGGCACGTCGTCCAGGATCTCGAGCCCCACGGTCCCCTGACCGGCCACGATGAGCGGGTCGGCGTACGGATGGACGAAGGTCTTCCCTTGCTCGCGCTCGATGCGATGCGCGAGCGCCAGGGTGTCGTCGTACATGTCGCCCTCGAGGAGGACCTCGGCGCCGTACGCGCGACACACGCCGACGGTCGTATCCGAGACGCCGCGCGGCATGACCACGGTCGCCGGCGCACCGAGGCGGTACGCCGCGTACGAGACCCCCTGGGCGTGACTGCCCGCCGACGCCGCGACCACGCCGCGGGCGCGGTGCTCGTCGTCAAGCGACGCGATCTTGTTCAGCGCCCCACGGACCTTGAAGGTCCGCGTCGGCTTGAACGTCTCGATCTTGAGCAGGATCTCCGCGCCGAGCAGCTGCGAGAGATATGGGGAGCGTTCGATCGGCGCCCGCGGGAGGTAGCGATCGACGATGAGCCGCGCGGCCTCGACGTCGCGGATGCTGAGCACCGCGCGACGATACTTCCAACGTGCCCACTCGCGGCGAAGCCCGGAGGCGCGCGACCGAGACGCTGCGACGCGCGGGCGCGCCGACGCCCGCGCTCGACGCGGATGTGCTCCTCGCGCACACACTCGGCGTCCCGAAGGAGACGCTCGTCGCGCATCCGGAGGTCGAGCTCACCGCCGACGAGGGGTCGCGATTCGACGTGTTCATCGGGAAGCGGGCCGACGGTGTGCCGGTCGCGTACCTGCGCGGTTTCAAGGAGTTCTACGGCCTGCGCCTGGCCGTCGACCCGCGGGTCCTTGTCCCGCGGCCCGAGACCGAGGCGCTGGTCGACGCCGTCCGCGCGTACGCCGGCGATCGCGAGCTCGCCGTCGTCGACCTCGGGACGGGCTCCGGTGCGGTCGCCATCGCCCTCGGCGTGATCGCCCCCCGCCTGCGGCTCACCGCGACCGACGTCTCCGCAGCGGCCCTGGTCGTGGCGCGCGCGAACTCGAGCGCGCACGGCGT
>DATCQC010000058.1:0-6337 GCA_036569685.1 Candidatus Limnocylindria bacterium
CCCTCCACAACAGCGCCCGCCGCGGCTCGCCGAGCCCATCGAACGCGCCGACGAGCGCGAGATTGCGCAACGCCTCCTCCTTCAACCCGACGCGCTTCGCGAAATCATCGAACGACCGGAACGCGCCCCGCTCCCGCTCCCGCACGATCGCGTCCGCCTCCGCCTCACCCAGCCCCTTCACCTCAACGAATCCGAGCCGGACGTCATGCACCCGGCACGCGCGATGCGTCGCGATGGTGACGGACCGATCGACGACGATCTCATCCCAGGAGCTAGGTGTGCGGTCATTGGGGGCCGGGGTGACTTCTGAGCGAAGCGTCGGTCCGTAGGGATGTGCCGTGGTCTCGGACGCATGTGACCGACCGAGCGAAGAAGGCACCCCGGCCCCCGACGCACGAGATTCGATGATCACCTTCGCCTGGGATCGATTGACGTCGACCGGCAGCACCGCGATGCCGTGGCGCTTCGCGTCGCCCGCAATGACCGCCGGCGAGTAGAAGCCCATGGGCTGGTTATTGAGGAGGCCGACGTAGAACTCGGCCGGGTAGTAGAGCTTGAGGTGCGCCGTGTGGTACGCGGTGAGCGCGAACGCGGCCGCGTGACTCTTGCAGAACCCGAACTCGGCGAACGCGGCGATCTGGCCGAAGATCAGGTTGGCGGTGCCGTCGTCCACTCCGTGAGCGAGCGCGCCGCGCACGAACGGGCCGCGCAGCGTCTCCATGTCGGCGCTCGAGCGCGCGCGGCTCATCGCCCGGCGGAGCTTGTCGGCCTCGGCCGCGCTGAAGCCGGCGACGGCCATCGACACCCGAAGGATCTGCTCCTGGAACAGGATGACCCCGAGCGTCTCCTTGAGGATCGGTTCGAGGAGGGGATGCGCGTACGACACCGGCTCGCGGCCCTGCCGGCGATGGATGTACGGATTCACCATGTTCCCCTGCAGCGGGCCCGGCCGGATGATCGCGACCTCGACGACGATGTCCGCGAAGTTCCGGGGGAGCACGCGCGGAAGGGCCTGGGCCTGCGCGCGGCTCTCCACCTGGAACAGGCCGATCGTGTCGACCTCGCAGATGAGGTCGTACACGGCCGGATCGTCGAGGGCGATCGTGCCGAGATCGAGCCGCACGCCGTGCAGCTCGTCGATCATCGCCACCGCGTCCTTGATGAGCGACAGCGTCCGGAGGCCGAGCAGATCCATCTTGATGAGCCCGAGGTCCTCCACGTCGCGCTTGTCGAACTGGACGACGTTGCGATCGGGCATCGTCGCGCGCTCGATCGGGACCGTGTCCACGAGCGGCAACGCGGTGATGAGCATGCCGCCGTTGTGGATCGAGAGGTGGCGGGGGAAGTCCGCGATCTCCTCCACGATCTTCCGGAACACCGGCCAGCGCGCGCGCTCGAGCTCGTTCAGCCGGTCGGCGAGCGGCGTGAGAGGCGGTGAAGTGACCCCGGCCTCGCCGATGAACGGCACGCCTTCGGGGCCGCGTGAGGCGAACCGCGGCGCATCGATCGACTTCGCCATGACGTCGACGACCTCGGGCCGGAAGCCGAGCGCCTTCGCGACCTCACGCGATGCCGACCGCGAGCGGTACGTGACCACGTTGCACACCATCGCCGCGTAGTGCTCGCCGTACTTGCGGTACACGTACTGGATCACGTCCTCGCGATCGTTCGTGGCGATGTCGAGGTCGATGTCCGGCATCGTGTGCGAGTCCTCGGTGAGGAACCGCTCGAACAGGAGGTCGTGCGCGATCGGGTCGACCTTCGTGATGTCGAGGACATACGCGACGATCGAGTCGGCCGCCGAGCCCCGACCCTGCGCCGGGATCCGGCGCTCGTTGCAGAACCGGACGATGTCCCAGTTGATGAGGAAGAACTCGGCGAGCCCACAGCGATGGATGACGTCCAGCTCGTGGGCCAGCTGCTTCGACACGGCCGGGGTCATGCCGCCGTACTTCGCGCGCGCGCCGTCCTGGCAGAGGGCGTACAGGAACGAGAACGCGGTGTAGCCGTCGGGCACGGCGAATCCGGGGAGCCGCTGGTACCCGAAGCCGAGATCGAGATCGCACCGGTCCGCGATCGCGCGCGCGTTCGCGAACGCCGCCGGGTGATGGCCGAGCCGCCGGCGGAGCGCGGCATCACTCTTCAACCACCGCTCGCCGTTCGCGGCGAGCTGCTTCCCCGCCTCGTCGACCGTGAGCCCGAGGTCGATGCAGCGCAGGACGTCGTGCAGCCGCCGCGCCTCCGGACGGGCGTAGCGCACGTCGTTCGTCACGACCGTCGCGATGCCGAGCTCCGCCGCGAGCTCGGCCCGCGCGTCGCAGCGGTCGATGTCCGCCGGTCCCCAGCGGTCCACGAGCTCGGCATACAGCCGATCCCCGAAGACATCGCGCAGGCGCGCGAGCGTCTCGGGGTCGTCCGACTCGGAGAGCGCGATCAGCCCGGTGTCCTGGCCGGCGACGAGCGCGAACGTCGCGCGGGGCTTCGTCTTCTCGCCCGCGAGCTGGGCCGCCGAGACGATCCGGCAAAGGCTCGTCCAGCCGGTCCGGTCGAGCGCGAGCAGCGTCAGCGGATCCGAGTCGACCAACCGCAGCTCGACGCCGAAGATCGGCTTGATCCCGCGCTCGCGCGCCGCGTTCCAAAAGCGCACCGCGCCGTACAGGCCGTTCGTGTCGGTGAGTGCCAGCGCATCCTGGCCGAGCTCGGCCGCGGCATCGAGCAGATCGTCGACGGTCGATGCGCCGTCCAGGAAGCTGTAGTGACTCTTCGTGTGCAGGTGGACGAAGCTGCTAGGCATCTCGGGACGCGTGCTGTATACTGCGCTGTATATGGCAGCTACTCGGACGCAGATCTACCTGACCAAGAAGCAGCGCCAGCAGCTCGACGCGCGCCGCAAGCGCGAAGGGAAGACGCTCGCCGCGGTTGTCCGCGACGCCGTCGACGCGTACGTTGCCCGGGACACCGCCGCTGCGGCCGACATCCAGGCGGTGCTCGACCGTACGTTCGGCAGCATCCCTGATCTTGAGGTTCCGTCTCGCGACGAATGGGAAGAACGAGCGAAGCGCCTTGGCTATTGAGTTGCTCGTCGACACGGACGTTTGCATCGACCATTTGCGGGGCGCGCGTCCGCTCCGTGCGGCCGCCGGGGCCATCTCATATTCCGTCATCACGCGCAGCGAGCTGTTCGCCGGCCGGACGAATGAAGCTCGCGTTGAGGAGTTCCTGGCACCGTTCCGCGAGATCGCGGTCGATAGATCGATCGCCGAGCGCGCTGGCAGGCTTCGCCGCGGATCGGCGTTGCGCACCCCTGATGCCCTCATCGCCGCAACGGCGATCGAGCACGGGCTCGAGCTGGTGACCCGGAATCTTCGCGACTTCAAGGGCATCCGGGGACTCCAGCTGCGCGACCCCGCGTCGCTCAATCCATGACTCGCTGAAGGAACCACTCGCCGCGCTTCCGGTCGCCGTAGAGATCGCAAAGCAGGCCGTCGGCGGTGCGCAACGTCAGGTACTCACGCGCGATACCGTCGGCCCACCACTCGCCGTCCACGCGCCAGCGCCGGACGACCTCCACGACGATCAGGCGCCGATTGCCGACCCGGAGCGCGCCGGGCTCGCCCTCGTGCCACTCCATGTGCGCCGGCAGCGGGTCGGCGAACAAGCGACTCATCTGGTCGATCTCATGGCTTCGCCCTGAGATAGCTCAAGGCTGGTGGAACTCGCTCGGCGCGGCAAAGCCGCGTCTCGCTCGTGTTCATCTGACCACCTCTTCCCATTCCGCCGTGCGCTCGGGCAGCCGCGCGTCGGGATCGACGATCCGCGGCTGCAGCACGGTCGCCGGGCCGAGCCGCGTGCGGAGGAACTGCGCGACCGAGATCGCCTCTTCGGCGTGCGCCCCATCGGGCGCGAACAGCCCGATCTGGCGGCCGCGAGCGGGCTCGACCGCAGTGATCTCGAGCGCCGCGGAGGTCACCAAACCGAGCGTCGGGATCTCCTCGAGGCCCCAGCGCAGCGAGCGGACGATGGCCGCCGACTCCGCCGACGGCGGGAGCAGCGAGCGCTCGAGGCGCAGTGGCAGGAGCTCCTCGCGCTCGAGGACGAGCCGGATGCGCAGCGCCGCGAGGCCGTCGTGGCGAAGCGCCTCCGCGAGCTCGTCGGCCGCGGCACGCAGCGCGAAGATCAGCCGCTCGCGCGAATCGACCGGTTCGTCCCAGTTGCGCTTCGCGCGGATGCGGCGGCGCGGCGCCACACCGCGCACGTCCTCGACGAGCTCGCCGGTCGCGAGCGCGCACGCGATCGCGACCGAATGCCCGAAGCGATCGGTGACCGAGCCGCGCGGCAGGGCGAGGAGCTCGCCGATGCGCCGGACGCCGAGCAGGGCCAGCTCCTCGATGACCTTCGGGTCGAGCGGGAGGACATCTAGCGGCAGGACGTCGAGGAACGCGCGCTCGCCCCCGGCCGGGATCTCGCTCACCTTCCCTGCGGGCGTCCGCGAGGCCGCGACGCGCGCGACGAACGGCGTCACACCGAGGCCGCCCGAGAGCGACTGCCCGCCCGATGCGCCGCACACGCTGATCGCGTTGCGCGCGACGCGCAGCGGCGCGCCGAGGAGCCGCTCGGTGCCGCGCAGATCGCAGACGAACGCGCCGTCGTCGGCCACCCCGACGCGCGGGAGCATCGCGCAGAGCGCCGCGAGGATCCGCGCGCGCGGCGCACGTTCGGGCACCGCGATCGCGAGATAACTTTTCATCCGACGTTCTCCAGCAATGCGCGGCGGGTACCGACGTCGCGCGATTCCGCGCCGAGGGCGGCGAAGTGGAACAGCGCGCGCTCGGCCACGAGCGCGGTCCAGCCGGTCGTGCGCCCGAAGCGCTCGGCCCAGGCGACCCGGGCGAACGAGAACGTCGGGATGGCGAGCCGCTGCGCGCGCACATCGGAGATGACGAGCAGCCCGGCCGGCGACGACCGCACGATCGGCAGGAGCGGCGCGAGATCGTCGATCCGGATCCCGGGCAAAAGGTGCGGGCCGGTGTCGACCACCGCGAGCCGGAAGCCGTCGCTGCGGAGCGCCGCGCCGGCGGCGAGGAGCACGTCGTCGCGCGTCCTCGCGCGTACGACGAACACGCGGGTCAGGTCGACGCCCGCACGGAGCGCGGCGAGCGGATCGAACGTCGCGGAGGGATCGATCCACAGCACCGTGCCGCCGTCGCGCTGCGCGCCGGCCGCGGCGCGATGCGCGAGCGCGACCTTGCCCGAGGTCCCAGTGCCGACGAACGCGAGCGGCGCGCCCGAACCGAGCCCGGGTGTCAGCGCGTCGAGCGAGCCGCCGAACTGGATGCGTCGTTCGCCGGCCTGCTGCTCGGCGACCGCGCCATGCGCGAGCACGTGCGTGCCGAACCGGCCCTCGACGCTGGCGATCGCTTCCGCCAGTGCGGTTTTGGTCCGCGCTTGGCCCACCCGCCACGCTCCCCGTTACCCCGTTCTCCTGGCCTGGCCTCCATAGAACGGATGTTCTAACAATAGAGCGCCTATCGGCGGCCCGTCAAGCATCGAAAAGTTGCCCAAGAACACGTGACGGAAAGCATCCGTGGCCACCGTCGTGCACCACCGCGAAGCGCTAGGGGGGCCAACGCCCGTGGACATCGACCACAAGGGACCCGAGAAGTGCACCGACTGCGGCCAGGACGCGTACATCCGCCTGGCCGGCACCGAGGACTACGTGTGCGCCCACTGCTTCGCCGATCGGGGCCGCAGCGCGCGCGTGGTGAAGGACCCCCGCGGCCTGACTAGAGCGTCGCAGTCTCCACCGACAAGATCGGCGGGAGATGCTGCGCGATAAGGGCCCACGTGCGGCCCTCATCGGCGCTCCCCCAGATCTCGCCGCTCGTCGTGCCGAAGTACACGCCCGCAGGATCCAGGCGATCGGTCGCCATCCCCTCGCGCATGACCTCGTAGCTCGCGCCGCGCGGTAGCCCGTTCGCGACCTTCGTCCACTTCTGGCCGCGATCGCGCGTGCGCCAGACCCCCGCGCCGGCCGACGGCGGCGTCATGCGCATCGGGAACTCGAGCGGGAAGACGTACGCGGTCTTCGGGTCGCGCGGATGGATCGCCGACGCGAAGCCGTAATCGCTTGGCAGGCCGGCCGTCACGTCCGTCCACTTCTTCTCGCCGGCGTTCTTGAAGTACGTGCGGTTATGGGCCTGTTGGAACCGTGCACCCGGCACGGTCGGGCTTCCCACCAGATGGTGCACTCAGGTGTAGTCACCCTCGGGCCCCTGAGGGACCGGCGAGGCAACGCCCTCGTTGTGGCGGGTCCACGACTTCCCGCCGTCGCTCGTCT
>DATCQC010000059.1:0-7069 GCA_036569685.1 Candidatus Limnocylindria bacterium
GTGTCAACCACCGCGGAATCCTGTCACGGCGAGCCTCCCGCCGAGCCGCTGGATGAGGACGAGCACGATGATCGCCATGCCGACGTCCCCGACGGTGAACGCCGCCGCCCCACCCCAGTCGAAGTCGTTCACGAGCTGGAAGATCGTGATCGTCGCCGTCGTCGACCGCGGCGTGAACAGGAAGATCACCACCGAGAGCGTGGTGACCGCGCGCACGAACGTCGTCACGAAGCCGACCTGCACCGACCCGCCGAGCATCGGCACGAGCACGTCGCGGAACCCGCGCAGGCTCGAGGCGCCCAGGCTGGTCGCAGCCTCGTCGATCGATCTGTCGATCTGACGCAGCCCAACGGTGATCGCCTGGTACGCGACCGGGATGTTCCAGAAGAGCAAGGCGATGACGATGAGCTCCGCTCGGAGATCGCGCTGGCCGAGGAATTCCGCGAGCTGATCCGACCACGGCTGGTTGAAGGCGGCGAGGTACCCGATGCCGAAGAAGATCCCCGGGATCGCGGCGGGCATGATGAGCAGAAAGTCGAAGATCCTTCGCCCTGGCCAGGTGCCGCGCTGTACGACGAACGCCGTGAACAGCGCGAAGATCGAGCCGCCGACCGCGGCGAGCATGCTGAAGACGAACGAGTTCTGGAGCGAAGCCGCGTGCGCGGAAAGATAGTCGAAATGCACCAGGGTGAACGCGAGATTCGTCGGGAAATACAGCGTGAGCGCGCTCACGATGAGCGTGCCGTACACGAGCAGGATCAGACCGGCGAGCGCGAGGCACGCCGCGAAGCAAGCATGCGTCAGCCCGGCCGGCACCGGCGGCCGCGGCATTGACGACGCCTTGCCACCGACCGTCACGAAGGAACGGCCACGGTCAAGGCTTGTCTTGGCGACATAGAGGGAGAGCGCGAGGAGCAGAAGGATGGTGCTCACCGCCGCGGCCCCGGTGAAGTCGCCGAAGGCTTCGATGAGCGAGTACGCCTGGGTCGGCAGGACGTTGAACCCGCCGCCGATGAGCTGCGGGTTCCCGAAGTCTTCGAGCACGTAAATCGCGGTCGTGAGGATCGCGGCCCCAAGACCGGGCCCAGAGAGCGGGAGCGTGATCGAGCGGAACACGCTCCACGGACCCGCCCCCAGATTGCGGGCGGCCTGCTCGAGCCGTGCGTCGCTCCGCGACAGGACGTCGGCGATGAGCTGGTAGGCGAAGGGGAAGAACGCAATCGTCTGCACGCCCCAGACGCCGAGGAGACCGAACACGCTCGGGGACTGGCCGAATACACCGTACGACACGATCCCGCGAGGTCCGAACAGGAGGATGTACACGGCCGCGACGACGAACGGCGGTGAGAGCAGTGGCAGGATCCCGATGACCCGGAAGAACGGCTTCCACCGCATCGGCGTGTAGACCATCGCGTACGCGAACACGAACCCCAGCAGGACCGCGGTCGTGGTGGAGAGCAGCGTGATCTTCACGGAGTTGATGAGCGGATTGACCCACGTGCCGCCGGTCAGGAAGCTGACGTAGCCGTCGGGGCCTGGGACGAGAACGACCTGGACCTGCGGATACACGATGAACGCGAGCACCAGGACGATGGCAGCAAGCAGCGCGAGCAGGAGGACCGGCTCGCGCTGCAGGCTGCGCATCGTTTACGTGCTGGTGTGAGGTACCGCTAGGTCCTAGGTCCGGCCCACCGTGGTCTGCCACAGCTTGAGCAGGCGGTCCTTGTTGTCGGTCGCCCACTGGCGGTCGTAGGCCACGAGCTTGACGTCGGAGAGCGCCGGCGCGCCGGGTGCCGGTGCGACGCTCGGATTGGTCGACCCGCGGTTGCTGAGCTTCACGTTGAGCGCACCCGCCTCGGGCGTGAGCGTCCAATCGACGAATGCCTGCGCGAGCGGCAGATTCTTAGAGCCCTTGACGATCGAGATGCCACCGACCTCGAATCCGGTGTCCGGCGGGACGAAGACGTCGATCCCCGGATTCTTCGCCTTCTCGGTGAGGATGTCGTGCACGAAGTTCGGGTTTCCGACGTACTGGCCCTGGGAGACTGCGCCGATCGCGCCGGGTCCGGTGCCGATGTAGTCGGCGATGTTCGCATGGAGCGACTTCATATAGGCCATCGCCTTCGCCTCGTCCTTGCCGAGACGAAAGTACTGCGTGGCCATGAAGATGTAGCCGCCGCCGGTCTTCACCGGGTCGCCCATGCACAGCTTGCCCTTCCACGCCGGGTCGAGCAGGTCATCCCAGGTCGCGGGCTTCTTGCCCCCGACCTCTTTGTTCAAGCGGTCGGTGTTCCAGACGAAGCCGATGATGCCCGTGTACCAGCCGGTCCAGAAGCCGTTCGCATCCTTGAATTCGGGCTTGAGCACAGCCGCGTTCGGCGAGACGTACTTCTCGAGCAGCCCTTCCTTGCCGAGCGGATCGTGGAACTCGCTGGAGCCCCCGATGAAGACGTCCGCCTTCGGTGACGCCTTCTCCGCGCGGATGCGGGTCTGCAGATCACCGGCGGCCGCAAGCGGCAACAGGTCGATGTTCGAGCCCGGGTAGGCGGCCTTGAACGCGGCGCTGAATTGGTTGTTGGTCGTCTCGTTCAGCGCCGAGTACACGGTGATCGTGCCGGTCGGCTTCGCCGCCGCAGTGGTGGCAGCGGCCGTGGTGGTCGCGGCGGTCGTCGCGACCGCAGTGCCACCAGCTCCGCCGCCGCACGCGGCCAGCGCCGCCGCCGAAGCGCCGAGACCCATGACCTTGAGGAACGCGCGCCGGTCGTACCCCCTGGAAACGTCGTCCAACTTGATCCCTCCCATACCTCTACGCGAGCCTGCGTGAGCATAGTCCCGCATATGCTCTCGCCCGATGATCGACGTTGCGATCGTGGTCGCGCTCGCCGCGGGAGCATTCGCGGGTTGGCGCAAGGGCTTCATCGTGCCGCTCGTCGTACAGGCGGGCGCGCTCCTGAGCCTCGCCGCCGTCTACGCCGGCCCGTTGCAGGGCAGCGTTCCCTCGGGCACGGCTGGCCTGGGTCTCGGGATCGGCGCGATCGTCCTCGGCAGCTCGATCCTCGGCGCGGTCGGCGGACTGTTCATCCGGCTCGTCTACCGCTTCGGCGTGCTGAAGAGCATGGACAAGGTCGCGGGCGTGCCGCTCGGCCTGGCGACCGCGGCGATCACTTTGTACGTCACGCTCGTCGGGACGATCGCGCTCGATGGGTGGCTCGCCCCGCTGCACGGGAAAGTGGCGATCGGACCGGAGCAGCTCGCGGCGGTCGAGAAGATCGCGGCGGTGAACCCGACGTTCTCCGCGTTCGCCGACCCGACGATGCTGAGCTCGATCGCGGCCGCCGCGCAGTCCGCGCCGATCCCGACCGAGCAGCTCGCGAAGTACGACGCGGCGCTCGGTTTCTACGAGACCTCGGTCCGGCCCGCGCTGCTCGAGAGCCGGATCGCGCCCGCGCTCCTCGCGGTCGGCGAGCACCTGCCGTTCATCGGGCAGCACGTCGTCTTCCCCACGCAATAGCCGCGAGCATGCACATTGCATGCTAGCCTGCGCTCGTGAAGCCGAAGACCACTGACCTGCAGATCCGCGGAATCCCCGTGAAGACGCGGGACGCACTGCGCCGCAAGGCCGAGTCGAAGGGGCTCTCGATGAGCCAGTACCTGATCGACCTGATCGGCCGCGAGGTGGAAACGATGCCGCTGGACCAGTGGATCGCGTGGGTGCGCAAGAACCCGCCTGTGGACATCGGGATGTCCGCCGCGGACCTCCTGAAGGAAGTCCGCGACGAAGAGGACGCGCGCTGGGATGAGTACTTCGGCTTCAGCAGGCCTGCTCAGGGTTGATCGTCGTCGACTCTTCGGCTGCGGTCGAGATGCTTCTGCACACGCGCGCCGGCGAGCGTTGTTTGGAACGCGCCGAGACCGGACGCCCTGCCGTGGTCCCAGCGCATTTCGATGTCGAGGTCTATGCGGCGATCCGCCGGACGTACCTCCGACGGCGCGTCGACCGCGCATCGCTCGACTCGATCCTCGCGCAGCTCAGCGCTTTCGACGCGGAGCGCATCGCGCTCCGGTCCTTCCTGCCGAGCGTCGCCCAGTTCGTCGACCTCATCGGCGCGCACGACGTCTTCTACGTCCTGCTCGCCATCAGCCGAGCATGCCCGCTCCTGACCTGCGACCTGCGTCTGGCTCGTGCGGCCGCGCGACTCGGCGTCGAGGTCATCGCTGTGGACCGCGCCGCCTAACAGCCGCCCAGCACGCGGTTGGCGTACCGCTTGCCGTGATCCGGATCGCGCGTATGACGGTACGATTCAGTGGACCCATGACACCACAGCTGCCGCGGACCGCGACGGTTATCGCGCTCGCCTGCGCCGTCATCGCCGGCGCATGCGGCGGGGGCGGGACTGCGGTCAGCTCCCCCAGCCCGAGCATCGTCGCCGTCGCGACCGCGACCGCGACGCCCATCCCGACGGCGCCGCCGACGCCAACACCCACCCTGAAGCCGAAGCTCTGGCCGCTCACCGGGCTGACCGCGGCCGCCGATGCGCAGATCGGGCGCCGCCCGCTGAACGTGCGCCTCCCGAACGACCCGAACGCGCGGCCGCAGTACGGCCTGAACAAGGCCGACATCGTGTTCGAGATGATCGTGGAGGGCGGCGTCACGCGGTTCTCGGCGATCTTCCACTCAAAGGACGCGGACACGGTCGGTCCGGTCCGTAGCTACCGGTTCAGCGACCTGCACATCACGCAGATGCTCAAGGGCGCGCTCGTGTCGTCCGGGTCGACGATCGAGGAGCACGATGCGGTCTCGCAGTCCATCAAGGACGGCAACATGCTCTCCGTCGACGCCGAGCGCGATGGGGCGCCGTACTACCGCGTGAACTTCCGACCGGCGCCGAACAACGAGTTCACCGGAACGCCGGCGGACCGCGCGGCCGTGAACCGGGCCGGCGGCTCCGCCCCGGTCGACGTCCCGGCCTTGTCCTTCGTCCCCGCCGGCAACACCGATCCGACGGCCGGCGGGTTCGCGGCGGCCAAGCCGGCGAAGTCGCTGACCATCCCGTTCCAGGGCATCTGGGCCTCGACCTACACCTGGGACAGCGCCGCGAACGGCTACCGGCGCTCTCAGGGTGGCGCCCAGACCGTGGACGGCGACGGAAGCGGGGCGATCCTCGCGAAGAACGTCATCGTGATGACCACCGACATCTGGACCACGAGCGTCACCGAGGACGTCCTCGGGTCGAAGGGCCTCGACTACCGGATGACCGGCGGTGGTCCCGTTTCCGTGTTCCGCGACGGCCTGCGGGTGGACGGCACGTGGAAGCGCGACGGGGTGCTCGACATGTTCACCTTCTTCGACGCGTCGGGGAATCAGCTGCTCCTCGAGCCGGGTCAATCCTGGATCTCTTTCATCTATCCGACGTGGAGCGTGACGAGCACGCCGTAACCTCGTTCTGGCTCTAGAGAGCCGGAGGGTTGGGCCACATGCGGGTGCTGTCCGTCGCCAACGCGGTCGCGCTGGTCCTCGCGATGCTCCTTGCGACCGTTACATCCGCGCGCCCGGCCGCTGCGGACACCGCCACCTGCACGTCGACGGTCGGCGCCGGCATTCCGGCTCCGACCGGTCTGCCCGCCGGGATCGCCGGATTCCACGCCACCTGGTACGGACAGTCCGGATACATGAGCCTCTGCCCCGGCGACACGAAGGTCGCGACGGTCGCCTACTACAACACCGGCTCGAACGGCTGGGTCCTCTCCCGGATGGGCCAGGCCGCGTTCCTCGGGACGAACGGCCCCGAGCCGGGCACCGATCAGCCGAGCATCCTCGGCGGCGACGGCACGAACGGCACGCCGGCCACCGGCTGGCCGCGCTACAACCGCGTCGCCGCGCAGCCCGCCGACTACGTCGGCCCCGGTCAGGTCGCCTGGTTCCAGTTCACGGTGAAGGCGCCGATGACTCCCGGCGTGTACGTGGTCGGCCTTGCGGCCGGTCATCGAGGGCGCGCAGTGGATGGAGGACGTCGGCGTGTTCTGGGTCGTCTGGGTGAAGAAGCCGGACGGCACGATGCCGCCGCCGTCGTACCGCGCCCCGTGCGCGACCTGCTGGCCGCTCAACGGGCTGCAGCTGGCGCCCGGCCAGCCGAACGTCGCGCGCCGCGCGCTCAACGTGCGCATCGACAACGCGCCGGCCGCGCGGCCGCATACCGGCACCGCGCAGGCGGACGTCGTCTTCGAGACGCTCGTCGAGGCCGGCATCACGCGCTACGAGGCGATCTTCCACTCGCAGGACCCGGCGAAGATCGGATCGGTGCGCTCGGCACGCCTCTCCGATCGCGAGATCACGCCCATGGTCCGCGGCGCGCTCGCGTTCTCCGGTGCCACGACCGACGAGACGAAATTCATCCAGGAGGACGCCGCCGCCGGCAAGTACATCGACCTCAACGCGAACTGGAGCTGGTCGGGCCCGGCGTACTTCCGCGTCACCCAGGACGACGCCGGCAACCCGCGCGTCAGTCCGTACAACGAGTACACGACCTCCAACCTGCTGCGCGACGCGACGAACCGCGCCGGTGGCGGCGCGGCCGTGGACGTCCCGAGCTGGGGCTTCCTGGACTCGGTGAACCACATCGACTGGGCGGGCGGCTTTTACGGGAGCGTGCCCGCGACGAACATCACGATCCCGTACCAGCATCAGAACGACGTCCACTACGCGTACGACGCCGCGTCGCGCACGTACGCGCGCTACCAGTTCGACCCGAACTTCGGCCGCTACGTCCGCGAGGTCGACGCGCTCACGAACACGCCGATCGCGGCGCGCAACATCATCGCGCTGTACACCGACGTCGTGACGACCGCGATCGTCGAGGACAACCTCGGCTCGCTCGGCGTGAACGTGCGGACCACCGGCACCGGGCATATGTCGATCTTCCGCGACGCCCGCCGCCAGGACGGCGTGTGGTCCCGGGCGACCATCTACGACCCGTGGACGTTCGTGAGCGACGCCGGCGAGCAGATCCTCCTGTCACCCGGCCAGACCTGGGTCCACATGATCCCCACCACCTGGACCGTGCCGAGCAAC
>DATCQC010000060.1:0-17400 GCA_036569685.1 Candidatus Limnocylindria bacterium
CGCGTCGGTCGCACCGAGCACGCGGCCCTGGCCGTAGCTGTCGCGCACCGTCGCGACCGGGACGCCCCGGCCCTTCGCGACGTCGCGGGTGAACATGCCGTAGTACGAGTCGACCCGCTCCTGGATCGCCGCCTTCGCGTCGGCGCTGAGCGGCTCGAACGGGTTACCCTCGGTCTTGAACTTGCCCGCGCTGATGAACGTCGGGACCACGCCCATCTCCGCCAGGGCCTTGCTCTTGTCCATGTGGACGTTGAACACGCCGATCGAGCCGGCCTGCGCGGAGGGCGACATGATGACCTCGGTCGCCTGCGACGCGAGCCAGTACGCGGCGCTCGCGGCCATCGTGTTGACGACGGCGATGATCGGCTTCTCGGCCCGCGCGGCGAGGATCTCGGCCGCGAGCTCGGTGATCCCGTCGACGGTGCCGCCGGGCGAGTCGATGTCGAGCACGATGCGGGCGACGGACGGGTCGGCGAGCGCGGAGTGCAGCTGGTCGGCGAGCTCCACGCACGAGGCGCCGCCGAACAGAAATGACCAGATATCGGGACGGTTCGAGATGGTCCCCTGCATCGGGATCACCGCGACCCCGCCGCGCGCCGGCTTCACGCCCGCGACGGCCGCGCGCATCGGGGCCGTGATCTCGGCATCGCCGTGCGACGCGACCCACGCGAACATGCGCTCGAGCGCGGCGGGGTTGATCGCCCACACCTGCTCGCGGAGAAGCCGGTCGACGGCCTGAGCCTTCACGCGCTCCGGAACCTATCCAGTCGTCAGGCGCTCATGGGCGCCGCGAGGGCCGAAATCCTCATCAAAACGTCTAGGGAAATCGACTACGCCAGTGCGAGCAGTTCCTCATCCTCCGCGAGCGCCTGACGGAGCCAGTCGCTGTCGTGCTCGACCAGGATTCGCGCGCGCGATTCCGGCGATTGCGACCTGATGGCCGCGACCATGCTCACGATCGCGAGCGCCGATGAACGCGGAGACTGCCCGACCGATGTGACGGCCGCTGTCGCCATCGGTGGCTCGCGCTGGAAGTACGGATACGTGCGCAGCAGGCGGTGCGGCGGTGGTCGCGTATGCGTGCGCGGTCCGCCGCCACCACCAGTGACGGTGACGACGAACGGGATGGGCGCGGGCGCGGCGGGAGCGTCCGGCACCAGCGCCACGGCCGCCGACACGCCGGCCGGAGCGGCGCTCGCGATCGCGCCGATGAACGCCTCGCTGCCGGCCCCGGCGCTGGTCATGGCGGTCTGCGGGCCGGTGACCGCAGCGACGAACACCTCGCTGCCAGCGGCCGCCGACGCCGGCGCGGTCTGCGAGTCGATCGTCGCCGCGATGAAGTCCTCGACCTCGGTCGCGGCGGAGGTGGTCGCGGCCTGTGTCGAGGCCACGGTGCCGATGATGTCCACGATCGCTACGGCGGAGCTCGTGGTCGGCGTCTGCGCGGATGCGGTCGCGCCGACGAACGCCTCGATGGCGCTGGCCGCGCTCGTGTCTGTCGCCTGCGCGTCCGCGACCGTCCCAGTGATCGCCAGGGCTCCGCTGCTCTCAACGAGCGAACGGAGGTCGATCAGCACGACCTAGATCTCGTCCCAATCACAGCCGACCACCCACATGTCTGTGATCGGGTTCTGGGTGGCAAGGACGTAATCGAGGAACACGACGATGCCCTCGAGCGCCCCGAGGACCACGTCCACGTCGCCATCGAGGAACGTGGCGCGGTCGAACATCTCGTAGCCCGCTGCGGTGATGAATCGTGCCGCGAATTCCTGCGACAGCATGTTGCCCGCGGGGATGGTGGCGGTCAGCGTCGTGCCGGAGCCGGTGCCGTCCGCCGACGCATCGCCCCATGCCGTCACCGAGGCGCTCGGCGTGAGGGTGGTGTCTTTCGTCACCTTCGCGAGCGACGTGCCGTTCGTCGGGACGGCCGTGAAGCGGTGGATGCGGATAGCGGGCGGCAGCACGGTGACGGCCTTGACCACTGTCTGCACGAGGTCGATGGTGACCTGATTGATATGGATCTTCACCGTCGAGCCGGTCGCGTTATGCAGGGCGAAGATCTTCTGGCCCACGGTCCCCGCGCGGCCGGGAGTCCTGAACGTGTTGGCCCGGCCGCGGAACAGGGTCGCCGCCGGTGCTTCGCGGGTCACCAGGCCATAGGCGCTCGATGCCGGAGCGGCATTGGTGACCGCCGCGAGTGCGAGCGGGTCGGTCGGGTCGGCGATGTTCGTCCGCTGGCGCATGACCGTGTTCGCGCCGACGGCGAGCGAGCTGTTGTCGATCTTCGCGCCCGTTGAATCGGGGGCGACCTGGACGATGGCATCAGCCATCTAGCGGTTCTCCAGCGCCTGCGGGCTCATCCCAACTGCACCGTATAGGTCAGGCTCGACACCTGGACCGCGGCACCCGCCGAGATCGCCACGCTGTTGAGGATCATGTCGGCGGCCGCGGTGCCACAGGTGCCCTGCCAGAGCACGGTGCCGTCGCTCTTGGTGACGCGGAAGAACGCGGCAGTCCCGGTCGCATCGGCGCTCGAGTCCTGCGTGATCGCGTTCGCGGTGAGCAGGCCGTTCACCGCGGCGGGGAACGCATCGGCATTCAGGGTGAGCGTGGCGAGAAGCACCTGCGTGGTCAGCGCGGTGTCGGCCGTGGCCGGGACGCCGCCGGTCGCGTCGTAGATCTTCACGAAGCCGGAGTTGGAGATCGTGCCGATGCCGGCGTCAGCCATGAGGCTGGCGACTGCCTGAGTGATCTTCGTCGCGGCGGCCATCTAGCGGCTCCTTCCCCGGCCTACGCCGGCTCGTCGACGTGGCTGGTGACGAGGTGGGTCTTCGGGTCGCGGAAGTATTCGCGCCGCGTGGCGCGCGGGCGCGCGAGTGCCTCGAGCGTCGCGTCGTGGCGCTCCTCCCGCCGCTCGGCGCGGTCCTCCGCCTCGGCGAGTCCTTCGCGGAGTCGGCGAGCCTCGATCTCGAGCTGGGTCTCGGACTTGAGCAGCGCGGGCGATCCGGCGCCATTCGCGCTGCCGCCCGCCGCGTTCTGGCCGACGCCCGGGGATGCGACGAAGACGTTGTCGCGCTTCGCGTCGACCGGGAGCCCGAGCGCCGAGCGGGCTTCGGCGCGCATCGCGATCTCGGAGCGCAGCATCGTCGCCCAGTAGTCGGCCTCGGCCTGGAAGTCGCCGGCCAGGCCGCTGACCTTGCGGTAGTCGAACCGCACCGCGAGGCCCTCGAGCTCGGCGGACGCGGCCTCGGGGTTGAGATCCACGTTGGCGGTCAGGAAGTCGGGCAGCAGCTGCGTCCAGAGCTGCTCCCCGAGCAGCCCGGTCGTCGGCATGAGGCAGCCGCGCCAGGCGAGGCCGAGGAGCTCGCGCAACGTCGCCCCGATCCGGACTCCCTGCAGCCCACTGCCGAGCCCGATGACGGCCGCGGGTAGGCCGAGCGCGGAGGTGACCCGCTCCTCGGGAAGGTGGCGGATCGCGCCGAGATCCATCTGCTGCGGCGAGAACCCGAACGACGTGACCTCGGTCGGCAGGCTCATGACGAGCGGCTCGCCGCGGTGCTCGCCGGTCGTCTTCTGGATGAGGTCGGCCTTCGCCGAATCGCGCTCGTCCTTGCCCATGACGCGCTTGCTGTCTTTGGCCGGCGAGAGCACGAGGCCGGGCACGCCGTAGTTGTGCAGGAGCGACGCCGAGAACGCGCTCGCCTCCTCGTCGGTCGCGACCTCGCGAATCACGGTCTTGAGCTGCGAGTAGCCCTTGCGGGTGTTCTCGGGATCGACGCCGAACCGGAAATGCACGACCTCGGACGGGTCGACCGGGATCGGCTGGCCGAAGGGCGTGTAGTCGTAGTGGTCGATGAACACGGTGTTGCCCGGCGCGGTCGGCCAGCGCGGCTCCATCATCCAGTGCGGGACGTACCAGAGCTGCACGACGCGCCCGGTCTGGTCGCGGACCTTCAGCCAGTACGCGTTGCCGTCGATGACGAACGACACGAGCGTCGCCATCCAGAGGATGATCCCGGGATAGTGGCCGGCGACGGGGGCCGAGGCGTCGCGGGTCGGGCGGCGGACCAGCGAGAGCAGGTCATGGCGCGCGAGTGCGCGGCCGGGCTCGCCCTGTGTCATGTCGCGGATCTGAAGCGGCGCCTCGGGGAAGGTCCGGACGATGAAGTTCATGCAGGCCCCGACGATCGAGTTCCCCGCACCCTCCTTGACCATCTGCTGGTAGTCGCGCTCGCCAGGAAGGCCGATCTGGAAGAACCGCCGGGGCGTGGCCTGGGGCAGTGCGATCGCGGACCGGAGACCGGAGAGGGCTTCGCCGAAAACGCTCAATCAGCCTCCCGCGCTCAGATGCCCGCTGCCGCGTGGAAGATCCGCCAGGCGAGTCCCGCCGTGGCCGCGAACGCCAGCACGCTGACCGCCACGATGGCGAACATGACGATCAGGACGGCGTACCGATGCCGCTCATCAGGCGTCAGGATGCCGTCTCGGACGTATGCGAGTGCGCGTCGAGCGGCCGGGAACCCTAGACGTTTCGTCTAGATACCGACGATCTCTGCGAGACCGACCGCTTCGAGCTTCCGACGGGCGATCTGGGCATGCGTGCGCGCCGTCGACTCGCTCATCCCGAGCTCGTGCGCGATCGCCTTGAAGCGGTGCCCGAGCTTGAGCAGCCGGACCACATCGGCCTCGCGCTCGGTGATGACCCGCGCCGGCTTCTTCAGCTGGCAACCCATGCGTCGCCGCCGTCCTCTCCGAACTCCTCGGCCACCTTCGCGTTCACCATCGCGGCGGCGACGAGCGCGTCGATCACGCGCGCGTCGTTATCTCCGCCCTGGCGGCTGGACTTCGCCCGGTCGAAGCGGGTCTTCCCATTCGGCAGCATCCGCGCGACCGCGTTGAAGACGTGGCGGGTGAGCCCGCGATCGCCGCTGTGCTTCAGCCAGCCGACTCGGAGCCCGGTCATCCACTGCTCGTAGTCGTCCGTCTGGCTCTCGTCACGGTTCGTCCATTCGATGACCTCGCACCCGATGGTGTCGGTCAGCCACTCGATCGTGTCGCTCGCGTCGAACGGGTCAATCACCGCGGTGTGGATCGGGTTGCGCTCGTGCAGTTCGAGGATCGCGCGGTGGATCTCGTCGGAGCTCAGGCGCTCTCCGCTGATCCGCGGCGGCGTGAGGATCTTCGCCGGCCCAATGAGCCGGAAGCCGGCATCCCTCGGCCAGAGCGGGACGATCGCCGTGGTGTCCCAGACGCGGCCGATGTCGATGCCGATCCAGATCGGCTCACCCTCGGGGATCTTCTCTTTCGAGAGAGCGCGCGACCACTCGCTGTCGTTGATCGCCGAACTGATCGCGCGCGTTGCGAGGTTGCCCTTGAAGCGCGAGAAATGCGCCAGCGTCATCGTCGGCGAGTCGAAGTCCTGCTGAAGTGATTCCGTCGTGATGCCGCTGAACGGGTTCGCCTGCTTCACGACTCGCATGTCTGTGATGTCGGCCTTCGGCGGGACGGACCAGTCGTGGATCACGATCTGCGCGGAGCATGCCCGCACGAAACTGCCCCGACGCTTGGCACCCGGCAGCTGGCGGATCCGCTCCCGGGTGTCCTCGAAGTCGGAATAGGGCTCGCCGGCGGTCGAGATCGTGACGACCTGGGCGCCCTTGCGCTTGCGGGCCTTGCCGGTCCAGGTCCGGTAGAGCCGCAGGTCCTTATGCCGGTGGAGCTCTTCGATGATCGCCAGGGTGAAGATCACGCCGTCGGCCGTCTTGTCGTCGGCCGCGTAGACCTTGCTCGTCGACTCGGTCACGAAATGCTCGACCTCGCGGTACCCGTCGAAGCAGCGGATCACCGGCTTGCCGTTGAACAGGCGATGCAGCCGCGGGGTACGTCGGACGAAGCTCTTCATCTGGCCATAGAGGATCTCGGCCTGATCGCGCGAACTCGCTGCGACCGGAACCTTGCCCATGATCCGGTGCTCGAGGTGATGGAGCACCACGCCCGCGATGAGGGTCGTTTTGCCCTGACCTTCGGGCAAGATGAGCCAGTTTTCTGGACGGCCCGCGAAGAGATCGTCGATGAACTCGAGCTGGAACGGCTCGAGCGTCCAGCGTTCGTCGTTGTCGAGGATGAGGTCGGAGGACCACGCGACGAAGTGCTTGAGCGTGAACGGCGCGAGGCCGGCCTTGCAGCCAGCGCAGATGCAGCCGTTAGCGGTCGCGCCACGTGCGTCGCCGCTCGTCGCGCCCTTTGCGCGAGTTGCACGAACCGCAGAGCGGCCGGGCGTTGCCGCGGGTCGTCGCGCCGCCGCGGATGAGCGGGATTTTGTGGTCGAGCGTGTCGGGCGGGACGCACGCGGCGCCGTGGATCCCGACCGGGTAGCCGATGCAGCACTTCGCGTCGGGGCTCGCGAGGACTTCTTCGCGGAGGCGGCGGTGCTCGGTGCCGTAGGGGGCACTCAGCGGGAGGTCACGTGGAACATCACCGGTCGCTGATCGGGACGAGGGCCCAGATGGCCGCCTGGACCGTCGCGCGGTCGTCCGCCGCCAGCCCGACGCGTTCGCGGGCGTATTCGAGCTCGAGGATCGCGCGCGCCCGTCGCGCGGGGGTCGCGGGCCAGCCCTCGAGCTGAAGCCGCTCGTCGACCTGCTCGCACAGTTCAGCCGTTCGTCCGTGGAGCGAGACTGCCCTGCTCATCCGCGTGCAGCATGCGCCGAGGAGCGGTGTCTTAGGTGGCTACAGCGGGGTTAGGACGTACGCGTTTGTTTACGTCCGTTCGTACGCGAGGAACATCTCGAAGGTTGCGTCGTCGGTGCCAATCGCGACATGCGTCGGCGCGTGGACGCGCTTGCGGTACCGCAAGAACTGGAACTCGTGCTCGGACTTTTGGTCGCCAGCGAGTGGCATCGGCCCGAGCATCTGCGGGACCTTGATGTCGGGTGGTGGTGGATCGCTCACCTCGAGGGTGCGCACGATGTCCCACCGCTCGTCGTTGGCATGTAGCGGATGACCGGGGCGGTCGCATCGCTCGAGCAGGGCTACCTTCATCGCAGGAAGGCCGGCAGATCCGCTTCGGTCACAATCTCAGCCGCGATCCGGGCGCGCAGCTCCTGGATCCATGACCGCTCGCCAAAGCACGTCGCGTCGAGGAGCTCGCCAAGACGGTCGCCGACGAGGATGTCGCCGAGATCAGCCACGCGCCTCATCTCTGCGTCGCCGTGACCTTCGCGATGGATCGATGGTCGCCACTGTGACCGGCGCCCAAGACGCAGATCTCGTCGGGGCGGTGCTTCATCGCATAATCCCGGTCGATCCGATCGAGCGTCGGCGGCGGAATCCACGGAGCACGCCAGTGATAGCCGCACTTCGACCCAGCCTGCATTACAGGTCGACCAATGCGACGCAGATATCGCAGTCGGGATCGCCGCCTGAAGTGTGCAGGTGTGGGTTCTCGAGGGTTTCATCACGCATCGTCGGTGGTACTTCGTCGCCGGCGTACGTGAGCGCCTTGCCGAGGAAGAAGTTGGCCGAAGACTCCGGCATCAGCGCCTTCCGCACGTTGTAGATCGCGTAGACGCCGCCTGGCTGCGCGATGCGGAGCTGCTGGGCGTCAGTCTCGAACTCTTGCCCCGCGAGCGGGCCGTCGAGGCAGATCAGTTTCATATCGCCTTACACCTCCGGCAGCCGAAGCCGCCTCCCGCCAAGTTTACGAAACGCCCGAGAGCCGAGCACCCGGGCGGTGCTTTCGGCGATGCCGAGTTGGTGCGCGATGGCCTTGTACGGCGCTCCCGCCCGGAGCAACCGCACGACCTCGCGCTCGCGGTCGGTCAGCGCGGCCTTTACTTCACGGCCGCCGCCCGCTTCCCTGCATTCGCCGAGGGCCCGCCAGCCCTCTTCGCGCAGCTGCGCCAGCGCCGCCAGGTACTCGACTGCGGTCCGGTCCTTCTTCGCGCTGTTGCACCGCCTGCATGCTGGAAGGATGTTGCTGATATCGCTTGACCCGCCCCGGACGACCGGGATGTTGTGGTCCCGACTGAGCGGCAGATCGTCGCGGCCGCAATAGATGCAGCAGTTGCCGAGCAGCGCGACCTTGTCGAGCCATTCCTGGACCGTGTGCGAGCCACCATTCCCAGCTCGGCGCGAGCGATGCATGAGATTGTTGTGCCTCGCCTTCTCCCGATGCCCATCGACGTAGCGCCGATCGCTCGCGGCTTTGAGCTCGGGATGCGCCCGCCTATATGCGAGCGCATAGGCGCGTCGCTCGGCGGCGTGCTTCGCGTAGTACGCACGCGCCTGAGCCTTGACCTCGTCTCGGTTCCTCTCGTATCCGGCCTTCGCTCGCTGCCGAACGGCATCGTGGTTCTTCCGGTAGTAGTCACGCTGACGGATCCGCTGGAGCTCGCGGCGTTCAGCGGGCGATTGCATGCCAGTTCTCCTCTCGGAGTTGAGCGAGCGCCGCCAAACCCACGCACGCCGCATCCGCCTCGTCCTCGGAAATCGTGGCAGGAAGACCGAGGTACTGGGCGACGACTTTGTATCTGTCTTTGCTGTGGACCCGGCCGCTGAACGCGGAGATCCCGACCGCGGCCCGCACCTTCCCGGGCGACACGTCGATGATCGGCAGTTCGAGGCCATAGATCGAGTCGAGGTGGGCGATCAGGTATCCGCGGCACTTCGAGACCGCGACGCCCATCCGGGGGTTCTTCTCGCTCACGACCGCGTCCTCGATCGCGATCACGTCCGGGGGATCCGCGAGCAGCCCGTTCGTCTCGAGCACGCCGCGGAGCGCGTCGCAGATCCAGCGCATCCGCCGGCGCCACGGCCACGCGGCCGCGGGCGTGAGCGCGCGGGTCCATGCGGGGCGGTCGGAGCCGTCGAAGAACGCGAGGCCGGTGGCCTTGCTGCCCTCGTCGATCGCGAGGAGCCTCATCGCTCGTAGATCCAGCGCAGGCCGTGGACGAGCGGGTCGAGCGGCTCCGAGGTCCAGATGATCGCGCCGGACGCCGTCAGGTAGGGCTTCGGGAACGCCGCGGCGTCGTCGAGGTCATCCTGGGTGACCGGGAGCCACACGCTCAGCTTCTGGACGCTCACGACAGCAGCCCCGCGAGGTAGCGATCCAGCGCCCGCCGGAGCGCGCCATAGGGGCCAGCAGACTCGACGTGGCTAACGGGGTCGGCTGGCCCTATTTCGTCGTCGTGTGACGCGTGAGCGGTCCCTGGCGGGACCAGCAGATTATGAGTCCGCCGCTCTGCCCCTGAGCTACGGGCCCGTGCAGCAGTGCCAATGTTCGCGGGCAATTCGTTGATGCTAAGCCGAGCGGGTGCATGACTGACGCAGCCCGGAGCGCAGCAGATTGGGTCTCGGCAGACTCGGCCTCGCATCGGTTAGGAGATCCGTCCGTAGACGGTGGTGAGCGGGCTGGGCAGTCGGCGCAGTTCGGCGATCGAGCGCCGCTGGACGTACTTGCGGGTGGTCTCCATGCTCTCGTGGCCCGCGAGCACCTGGATGTCGAACGCGGTGTAGCCGGGGGTGCGGGCCATGTTCGTGATGCCGGTGTGGCGCATCCGGTACGCGGTGAATCCGGGCAGGCCGAGCTCGCGGAGCGTGTCGCGGAGCCGGTAGAAGATCGCGGCGAAGCCGTAATACGTGAGCGGATCGCCGTGAGCGTTGAGGAACAGCGGACCTGGCTGGTGCGGTCGGTAATCCTTGAGGTAGTCGTCGATGAGCGCGATGACCTGCGGGTCGATCGGGACCTCGCGGTGGCCCGCCGGCGTCTTGCTCGTCTCCTCGCGGATGCGGATGAGGCCGTAGTCGAGGTCGATGTCCTCGGGGTAGCGGAGCTGACGCAGTTCGTTCGGCCGTGCGCCGGTGGAGAGCGCGAGCGCGACGATGGCCCGGTCTCGCGCGCCCATCGTGGTCTCGCTCGCGACCTTGAGCAGTTGCGGGATGAGCCGGTCGTCCAGCGGCCGGGCTCGAGAGCGCGGGACCTTCGGAGTGATGACCGCGGCGAGCGGGTCGGCCTGGAGGATCCCGGCCTTGACCATCCACTTCGCCAAGCTCTTGAGCGCCGCAGTATCGCCGCGGGCCATGAAGCGGTGGGTGCCGCAGGATGCGACGTAGCGGTTGACGTGGGTCGCGTTGAGGTCTGCGATCGAGGCGTCGCCGACGAAGGCGCAGAACCGCGTGAACGCCCCGCCGTAGGTGCGCTGGGTGAGTTTCGAGTGCCGCGCGGCATGGTGCCGGGCGTAGCTCTCGATCGCTGAGCGCAGCGGCGTCTTCGGGCTACGCATCGGATCGTCCGGTATGGAGTTGTGAAGGTGCGTGATCGGTGTCCCCTCCCGGGGCCAGCCGACTTCCGTTAGCCGCGGGCAGCGTAATCGGCTCCGCGATCGCCGCGATTCGGGCGCGTTCCTCCGGGGTCAGCACGAACGCTTCGCTCGCGACCGGGCCCGGGAGCGGCTTGGTGTTCGGCTTCATCCAGTCGTCGGTCATGTCGGGGACTCCATCGGAACGCGCGCCCGCTTGAGGCCGGACCTCATCCCCGGCACCGCCCCGGCGGCCCTAAGCATCGCCACAAGGAACGAGCGCGTGATCTTCTTTTCCTCACCGACCGCGCCGGCATACACGAACGCCGGCGCGACTTGCTGACGCAGTTTCACCGCGCCGCCCTCGTCGCTCGACGCGAGGAGCAGACCCCAGCCGGCAGGCAACTCCCCGATCTTCACAGCGTTCGCCGGCGCCACGACGGTCCACGAGTCGCAGAGCCTCCGAGCTCTCTCGCTCTTGCTGGTGTTCGGGCGGATCTCGCGCAGCCAGTCCGAGCGCGAGCACTTGACCTCGAAGCCGAGCAGCGCGTGGCTATCCGACGGCCAGAGGCAGACCACAACGGCGTCGATCTCCTGCTGGTCGAACGCCGCGCCCGTGCGAACGTGCGTGAGGAACGCGTACCGCCCTGCGCCACCGTTCCCGCTGACCGTGAACCGATCACGCAGCGCCGCGAGCACTTCGCCCTCGATCACGACAGCCACCGCTCCACAGCGCGACCGAGGCTTGCCGGGTCATGGCGAGGCGCGTCCGATCGTGGACGCCGATGGCCGGGCTGTCCCCCAGTGAGACCTGGACCCGACTCCTCGCTCGCCGGCGCCGACGGATGACTTCTCTCCGCCGGGTCCTCGGTCGCGTGGGCGGTGGTCGCGAGTGCCACGGCGGGATTCGAACCCGCGGTCTCCGGCTCTCCGGGCCGGTGTGTACCCGCTACACCGCGCGGCGCGAACAGCGCGACCACCGCCGAACCCAGGACGGCCATGCTGCTGACGGTCCTGGGCTCGACGCTGGGCGCGAGACGTTGCGCGAGGATGCGGATCCCGAGAGCGGCCGCGATCGTGAGGACGTAGACGGCGAGGAAGGCGAGGATGAGCTCGGTCATGAGCGGATCCGCGTCGGTCGGTAGAACGCACTCGAGAACTGGATCACCGGGTCATCGAGCGAGCGGACCTGCGCGCCGAGGATCTCTGGCCGGACCTGCTCGTGGCGGAGGAAGATCAGCCGGCCGAGGCTCGGGAGCCGGAGGTAGAACGACTCGCCCCAGAGGAGGTGCTCGAGCATGACCGTCGCGCTGCAGTCATCGCAGCGCTGCCGGACGAAGGTGTGGACGAAGCAGCTCACGCGCCTGCCTCATCCGCGAGCATGGCATCGATGTAGCGGGCGACCCCGAGGAGCTGCGCGTTGAACGCGATCCCGCGGACGTGGCGGAGCGCGCGGCGGAGGGCCTCGTTCTCCGCGTGCAGCTCGCGCGCGTGGCGGGTGCCCAGGAGCGAGCCGAGGACCAGGCCGACCGCGAGGGCCATGAGCGCCACGGCGTAGGTCACGACAGCACCCCGCGGCGGAACAGGATCGCGATGAGCTGCTCGTTGTTCGCGGCCAGGCCGAAGCGCGCACGGATGCGGAAGAGCGTGTTGCAGACCGCCGAGGACCTGACGCCGAGCTCCGCGGCGATCTGCTTCGTGTTCGCGCCGTCGGTGAGCCGCGTCACGATTGTGAGCTCGCGCTCCGTGAGGGTGCCGGGCGCGTGGGTCATCGCGACGCCTCGCCGACGGGCATGCGGACAGCGCGCGCGGACGCGGCGCGGGCCTCGCGGATTGCGCCCGTTTCCACTTTTTCTCGCGACGAGGTGGCCTCTCCGACCGACCGCGACCGCCGGAAGGTTTCGACCCCCCCCTGCCCCCGCTGCCCGACGCGCGGCCCGTGCAGCACGGACGCGGTCACGACCGGCCTCGCGTGCGTGCGTACGGCGCGTCGACGTCACCGAACGGGTCGTCGTCGACGGCCGGCGCTGGCGCGACCACGGGCACGACCGCGGGCGGCGGGGTGACCGCATGGCGCGCGAGGAGCTCACGCGCATGGGCATCGCAGATCCGCAGGTGCTGCGCGCTTCGCCAGCGCCCACGCATCTGCCACGACGCGAGGAACCGCTGGGCCTCGGGGCAGTAGTCGAACACGAAGCCGGTGCCATCGACCCAGCGCATGCCGACGACCTGGCATGGCCACCGCTGGCTGTCCTCGGTGACGCTCACGTTGGTCGCGCCCGGGCCCTCGAAGACGTTGCTCATGCCGTGCTCCGCGCACGTGCTGCAGCGACCAGTGCCGTGGCAGCACCGCTCACGTGGCGCACGCCCTCGCGTCGCGCCTGATCTGCGCCCTGCGGTGCGTCAGGGAACGGGTCATCCTCGGCGTCCTCGCGTCCCTCAGATCGCTTTAGCGATCCGTCGTCCTCCTGCGCGGCGTCTCGCTCAGCGACCAGAGAGGACGGATTAGATAAGACCAGAGACGAAGGACCAGATAGGACGGATATGGCGGAGGGCGGTAACCGCTCACCAGAACCCGCCGCAGTTGGTTGCCAAGTGGTTGCCGATGCCTCTTTGGGCGTTCCTCCGTCCGGTTTCCGGTCTCCTGTGGCCGTGTCGTCCTGCTGCTCATTTGTGCGTGGTTCAGACACCGGGATGGTCGGATTTGGCCGAAACTCTGGCGCCAGTTGGTTGCCAACTGGTTGCCGTGTGGTTGTCATCGTGGCGACAGTTGGTTTCCGCTTCGGCACTCGATGTGTCCGTCGACGATCCTTCGGTGGCTTCGATTTCACGAGCTCGGGATTCTTCAGGTACGGGTGTCCCTCGTCCGCAACCCAGCCGGGAGGAGCTGGTCTGCGGCTCGGCACGTAGCGGTCAGCGCGCAGGCCCTGCTGGACCTGGAACTTCGGGAAGTAGAGGTACCGCTCGTCGCTGTCGATGACCTCGTACCAGACCGCAAGCTCGAGGTCGTTGATCGTCGCGACGAACTCCGCGACGTCCGCGTCGCTCACCTCGTCCACGTACCGGCCGAGCACGATCGAGTGCAAGGTCTCGGGATCTCCGTCGAGGCGGCTGTCGTCATCGATGAACGGGATGCACCACGAGAAGAAGATCCCGGCCCACGGACCGCAGCGGCGGATGAGCCGCGCTACCTGTCCGCTGTCGGTGATGGATTGGGCGATGAGTCGGCGATCAGCCACTAACGCGCTCCCTTCCGCTTCGGCAACAGCTCGACCTCGGGATCGCACGGCACATACGCTGGCCAACGCACCGAGACCGACAGCCGCGGCACCAAATGCCACCGCTCGCCGTCGACCGAGACCCACCGGCGCCCATGCGCGCACGTCTCGCCGTGGTCGTACGTGGGCGTCCGGACCGTCGTGGTGATCGGGTCGTCGGCCTGGGGCTTGAGCCCGATCTCACCGTCACTCATTCGGTCTTCCCTCCGAGGGTGGAGTCGTGGTCAACTTTCGTGAAGCGCCGCGATCCCCACGGCTGGCCGCAGTTGGAGCAGACGGTCTGCGGTTCTCCTGTCTGGAGCAACTTGACCGAGACCTGCATCGTGGCTCCTGCTGGCTCGCGCTTCCAATCCTCGAAGGCGTAGCGGACCATTCCGCAGTCCTGACAGCGGGCGTGTGTCGTGTTGTCGGTGACATTGTTGTGAGCGCAGGTCTCGATTGACCAACTCATCGCTCGGCCCCGGAGTGGTCGAGGGAGGCCCAGACGTTGCGCGTGAGTCCCGGCACTTCACGGCGACGAGCGAGTCCGCGCCGCTCCATGCTGACCAGACGATTGAGAGCGGTCGTGTGGTTCAGCGAGAGCGCCGCGGCGATGTCGTGCGTGCTCCGCTCACCGACCAAGACCGCGAGCATCTGGCGGTCAGTTGCGGTCGGACGAACCTGCGGAGCAGGCTTGTGGTCACTCGGGAGGGTGCGCCCATCGTTCGTGAAGTGGCACCAACCGCCGAACGCCTCCTCGTAAAAGATCGGACAGTTACATGAACGGCAGGACGCATAAGTCGTCATCTACGTCGCCTCCTTCTCACTCGCTCGCCTGCTGCATCCGTCCCGGGATTCGGACCCGGCGCTTTGGCCTGCCGGCCGCTGCGATCCACTGACGGACACCGCTGGCCCCAACGCTTCAACCCGCCGGGGCCAGCTGAAGACCGCGCTCGGTTAGGTGCCGGACTCGGGCTCGGGCTTCGTGGTGCCGGCGTCGCCGCCGTCCCCGCCCTTGCCGCCGTCAGCTCCGCCAGCGCCTTCGGCTCCGTCGCCGCCATTGCCGCCGTCGCCCGCGTCGCCGGGCCTGTCGGGTGTGTCCTTCTCCATGTGGTTGTCCTCCTTTCGCTCCGTGTTCGCCGTGACGCCGCTGCGGGCCGCGTTGCTCACCGTTGCCCGCTGGCGGCGGGATGGCCTACGTGCGCTTGCCCCGCTTCTTCGGGCCGCCTGAGGTGACGAGCTCGGGGCCCGGCTGCTTGTCGCCGGCGACGACCTCGCGCGCCTTGCCCGCGTCGTGGCCGTTCTTGTCGGCCGCGGGGAACGTCCCGAGCGGGTCCTTGAGCCGGGCGCGATCGGCCGGCGTCGGGTCCTTGAGCGCCTCGAACTCGAGCTGCTCGATGAACCGCAGCTCGGTGAACTTGATGACCCGGTCGCGCTTGATGAGCCGCGCGAAGGTGCCCAGGTGGGCCTCGACGCGCTCGAGGGGGTACTTGAAGACCAGGAACACCCGCGGGCCCTCGAGCTCCGAGCCGTCGCGGTTGCGCTGGGCGCCCTGGACGCGATAGCCGACGAGCGTGCCCTCCTCGACCTTGACCGTGCTCTCGCTCATGTCGCTCCTTTCCTACTTTCCGCCGTGGCGGAGCCGCGCGAGCTCGCTGGTCGCGATGTGCGCGATGCGGCCGAACGCGCTGTCGATGGCGACGAGCGCGTCGTGGATCTGCTGCGACGTCGATGGCTCGACGTCGGCCGCCGGTGCGACCGGGACCTTCTTCGCTGGCTTCTTCTTTCCTGGCATGTGGTTACCTCCTCGCTGCGCTGATTAGTTCCGGTTGGATTGGCGCGAAGAACGACCGGGCATGGGCGCGGATCGCCCGCGCCTGCTCGAGCAGATCCGTTGCGCGCGACATCACCTCGCTGGCGACGAACGCCTCGGCCTCGGCTTCTGACCGCGCGCGCCGGTACGTGCTGCCGGCCGAGCTGTGCGAGATCACCGGATAGCCCTGCCGACGCAGTTCGGAGATTGCGGCTCGCATCCGTCGCGCCGGGATCCGGTACTTCTCGAGCGCGACGGCCTTCGTGAGCTCGCGGCCCTCTTCCAGGAGCACCTTGAGCAGCGCGACGTCGCGCGGCCGCGCGGTGGCGAACTCCGCGCGGTCGACGAGCTCCATCGGGTCGGCGTTCATGCGGCTACCGGCGAGCGCAGGAGCCAATCGCCCCAGTTCGTGTATCGAGCCGGCGACGTCGCGTTGAACTCCGCGCGGCTGAACGACGCGAACGAGCGGACGCCGTCCGGATCGCTTTGCCAGCAGTCGTTGAACCGATGCAGGTCAGCCTCGAGGAACAGGCCGCTCCTGGTGAGCTCGTGGCACACGCAGCAGGTGACCTGGATGCGGTACTCAGCGTCGACGCGGCGAGGGTCAGCCCGGGCCTCGCCGACGTCGACCATTCCGCCGTAGCAGGCGTCGCAGAGGGCGTGATTGCGGCGGCTGTCGGTCACGCGTACCACTTCGGGATCGCGTCGTAGGCAGCCGTCACCTCGGCGTCGTCGATGAAGTCAACCAGGGCGCCGTCGGCCTCGGAGTGCCCCGTCTCTTGATCGAAGCTCTTCGCCACGATGAGGCGCTGGAGAAGCTCGGCCTTCGTCATCGCGCCACCGCCTGCCAGTCGCGGATGAGCCCGCGCACGTTGTTCTCCAGGAGCGTGCCGAGCGCGGTGTAGTAGCGCTCGCTCTCGTCGTCGTGTCTCGCCCAGCCGTTGCGCTCGTGCTCGAGCTTCCGGAGCTGCTCGCGCGCGTCGGCCTCGATGGCCTGGTGCTGCCGGTAGGTCTGCTGGGCGACCTTCTCCTCGTGCGCCGCGATCTCCTGAGCGAGCGACTTCATCGGACGCCCGCCTCGAGGAACAGGTGCGCGAGTGCGACGTACCCGGTGCCGCGGCCGCCGTCGATGAGCCCGTAGGACTTGAGCGTCGAGACGTTCTTCTCGAACCCGCTCGACAGTGGCGACTGCTCACCGCGCTGCGCGAGCTCGTCCCAGGTGAGGTTGCGCGGGTACACCTCGATCAGCGCGCGAAGCATCCGCTCCTGGGGCGTGGAGATCTTCGCGTAGATCGCGCGGTGCAGCTCGTCCGAGGTCGCCGGCGCTTCGGGTGCGTTCGCCCAGGGCGTGCCCGTCGGCGAGAGCTCGAAGCCCTGCGTCTTCCCGTTGCCGGCGATGAGACCCGAGGAGCGCAGGGTGCTGACGTTCTTCTCGAAGCCAGAGCTCTTCGGGCTCTGCCCGCTGAGGAACGCGAGGACCGACCACTTCGCGCCCGGCGCGCCGATCGAGTCGAGCCACGCGAGCGCGTCGAGCATCCGCTGCTGCGGACCACTGAGACCGCCTGCGGCCGTGACCCCGGCGGGGGTGTTCGAGGAAGCGCGCGGGCCCGTGGTTCCCGCGACCTTGCTGGCCTTAGTCCGGCCCCCTTCATCCTCGCCCCGCCGGGGCATTGACCGCGTCGCGGTGGTCGCGTGGACATCATTGCCATCGGCGCCTCGCGTCAATGGGGCCACGGCCCTTCTCATGGGATCTGAGGTAGAGAGACGGATCGCCGCCGAGATCTGATCGGTGACGACGGCGAGCTCGCCGACGAGTGCGCCCACCTTGCCGGCAACCTTGTCGAGCGCGTTGACCATGCGCTCGGCGCGATCGAGCTGGCCGTCCTTGAGCACGGCCTTCTCGACGATCTCGGTCTCGACCCGCGGCAGCGGCGCGGACTTCTGCGCGCCCTTCAGTTCCGCGCGCAACGTCGCGATCACCCGCCGGAGCTCGCCGGGATCCTCGGCCTTCGCCTTCTCGACGGTCGCGCTC
>DATCQC010000061.1:0-5690 GCA_036569685.1 Candidatus Limnocylindria bacterium
GCACGCGGTGGCGAAGGCGCACAGGTGACGCTCACCCGGCAGCGCGTCCGCGGCATCGTGGGCGAGTCGGTCGAACGGCCGGACGGCCCGCCGAAGGTGAAGGGCGAGTTCGAGTACGCGAGCGATCTCTGGGTGCCAGGCATGCTGCACGGCGCGACACTCCGCAGTCCGCACCCGCACGCCCGGATCGTCTCGATCGACACGGCGAAGGCCCGCTCGCTGCCCGGCGTCCGCGCCGTCCGAACGCATGCCGACCTGCCGAATTCGGAGCTCTACGGGCTCATGAAGAGCGACCAGTACCCACTTGCCCGGAAGAAGGTGCGGTTCCTTGGCGATCCGGTGGCCATCGTCGCCGCGGATGACGCGCAGACCGCTCGCGACGCGCTGAAGCTCATCAGCGTGATGTACGAGCCGCTTCCGGCGATCACCGATCCGATCGCGGCGCTGCAGCCGGATGCGCAGCCGATCCACGACAAGGGCAACGTGATCGACGCCGTCCATCTGCTGCACGGCGACCCGAACGCGCGCGCCGACATCGAGGTCGAGGGCGAGTACGAGCTCGGCATGCAGGATCAGGCGGCGCTCGGTCCTGAGGCCGGCCTCGCGGTCCCCGATGACGACGGCGGCGTGACGCTGCACATCGCGACCCAGTGGCTGCACGAGGACCTGCGGCAGATCGCCCCGTGCCTCGGGCTTCCCGAGGAGAAGGTGCGCCTGGTCATGTCGGGCGTCGGCGGCGCGTTCGGCGCGCGCGAGGACGTGACCCTGCAGATCCATCTCTGCCTGCTCGCGCTCGCGACGAAGCGGCCGGTGCGGATGACCTATGGCCGCGAGGAGTCGTTCTACGGCCACGTGCACCGCCACCCCGCGCGGCTCTTCTACCGCCACGGCGCGACGAAGGACGGCACGCTCGTCTTCGTACGCGCGACCATCGTCCTGGACGGCGGCGGCTACGCGTCGTCGAGCCCAGCCGTCATCGCGAACGCCGCGTGCTTCGCGGCCGGCCCGTACCGCGTGCCGAACGCCGAGGTCTGGAGCGTCGGTGCGTACACGAACAACCCGCCGACCGGCGCGATGCGAGGGTTCGGCGCGGTGCAGACGTGCTTCGCCTACGAGGCGCAGATGGACAAGCTCGCGGCGAAGCTCGGGATGGATCCGATCGCGCTGCGGATGCGCAATGCGCTCGCCGATGGCGACCGGATCATCACCAGCCAGCCGGTCACCGGATCCGAGCCGGTGAGCGAGGTCATCCGACGGGCGAACGCCCTCCCGCTGCCGCCGGAGCGCCGCGCTTCGGCCATCGAGCTCCCCGGCGGCGCGGGCAACCTCACGCTCGGGGAGGGTGTGGTCCGCGGCGTCGGCTTCGCCGCCGGGTTCAAGAACGTCTGCTACTCGCACGGGTTCGATGACTCCTGCGACGCCCGCGTGCGGCTCGAGCGCGACGCGGATGGCCCGGTCGCGCACGTGCACACGGCCGCGGCCGAGGTGGGGCAAGGCGTGGTCACGATCCAGCTGCAGATCGCGCGCACGGAGCTCGGGATCGAACGCGTCGTCGTGGACAACGCCGACACGCAGATCGGCTCGGCCGGCTCGAGCTCCGCGTCCCGGCAGACGTGGATGACCGGCGCCGCGGTGAAGGCGGCGTGCGATCTCGTGAATGCGGACCTCGATCGCCGCGCGCGCGACCGCGGGATCCCGCGCGAGCGGCTGGAGGACCTGCTCGATACGCCGGTCGAGCATCGGATCACGTACCGCCACAAACCGACCGAGTCGCTGAACGACGTGACCCAGAACCACGGCCACGTCGCGTTCCTGTTCGCGGCGCACCGGGCGAGCGTCGACGTCGATCTCGGGACCGGCCTCGTGAGCGTGGTGCAGGTCGCGACGGCGCAGGACGTCGGGAAGGCGATCAATCCCATCGCGGTCATCGGCCAGATCGAGGGCGGGATCGCGCAGGGCCTGGGTCTCGCGGTGATGGAGGAGGTGATCCTGAAGGACGGCGCGGTGAAGAACGCGTCGTTCACCGACTACCTGCTCCCGACCGCGCTCGACATGCCGCCCGTGGTCACGGATGTGATCGAGCATCCGCATCCCGACGCGCCGTACGGCGCGAAGGGCGTCGGGGAGCCGCCGACCATCTCGAGCACGCCCGCGATCGTGGCCGCGATCCGTGCGGCGACCGGACGCGCGCTGAATCGCGTTCCGGTGCGACCCGATGACATCGTGTTCGGCACGGTCGCGCGATCGGGCTGGGCTATCGTCCCGGGCATGGACCCGCGGGCGGCGAAGCGCGCATGACGAGCGAGCTCGACCCGCAGCAGGTGGCCGGGTATCTCGAGGCGAGTTGTGCGCTCATCGATGCTGAGCTCAAGGCGCTCGGCGACGACGCGAGCTGGCACCAGGCGAGCGGCGAGTGGTGCGCGCGCGAGGTCGTCGGCCACCTCATCGAGGCGGAGAAGCGCGGATTCGCCGGACGCATCCGGATCATCCTGGCCAACGACCGTCCGAAGCTCGAGGCGTGGGACCAGGACGCGGTCGAGAAGGAGCGCAACGACTGCGCGCGCGTGACCGACAGCCTGTGGATGGAGTTCATGGGACTCCGGCACGACTCGGTGAACCTCGTGAAGTCCCTCAAGCCGACCGACCTCGACCGGAGCGGCACGCACCCGAAGGTCGGCGAGCTGAAGGTGCGTTGGCTGCTCCAGGAGTGGATCCATCACGACCGCAACCACACGAAGCAGCTGCTCTCGATCGCGATGGAGCGGGTGTGGCCACACATGGGCAACTCGCAGAAATTCAAGGGGGAGTAATGCCGATCCACCTGCGCGCCCAGCCGGGCGACTACGCCGAGGCGTGCCTTCTGCCCGGCGACCCGCTCCGCGCGAAGTACATCGCCGAGACCTACTTGGCAGATCCGAAGCAAGTGAACGCCGAGCGCGGCCTCCTCGGATACACCGGCACGTATCAGGGCACGCGCGTTTCGGTGCAGGGCACCGGCATGGGCAGCCCCGGGGCGACGATCGTCTTCGAGGAGCTCATCCAGCTCGGGGTGAAGACGCTCATCCGCGTCGGCACGTGCGGCGGCCTGCAGCTGGGCCAGAAGCTCGGCGACACCATCGTCGCCATCTCCGGCGTGTCGGCGGATTCGACGGCGAGCCATCTCGTCGGGAACGAGCCGCACACCCCGACGGCGAGCTGGGAGCTCAGTCACGCCGCAGTGCACGCGGCCGAGGCGATGGGCCAGCCGGTGCACGTCGGCCCGGTCGCGTCGAGCGACCTCTTCTACAACCCGGACGAGGGTCAGTACGCGCGCTGGTCGAAGCGCGGCGTTCTCGCGGTCGAGATGGAAGCCGCCGCGTTGTTCACGGTCGCGGCGCTCAAGGGCGCGCGCGGCGGCTGCCTGCTGCTCGTGTCGGACATGGTCATCGACGGCACGTTCACGCGGATCAGCGACGAGGAGATGCGCGCTGCGGTCGATCGGATGACCCGCATCGCGCTCGCCGTCGCGACCGGACAGCGCGCGCCCGCGTCGGCCGCGGCGAAGGGGTAGCGACGCTCCAGCTCGACACGCTCCGGGCCGCGCCGAAGGTGCTCCTCCACGACCACCTCGACGGCGGCCTCCGGCCGAAGACCGTCGTCGAGCTCGCGAAGGAGCTCAAGTACGACGGGCTGCCGACGACCGATCCGGCCGAGCTCGGCCGCTGGTTCCACGCGAGCGCCGCGTCCGGCTCGCTGCCGCTCTACCTGCGCGGCTTCGCCCACACGATCGCAGTCATGCAGACGCCCGAATCGGTGGAGCGGGTCGCGTACGAGTGCGGCGCGGATCTCGCGGCGGACGGCATCGTCTACGCCGAGATCCGGTACGCGCCGGTCTTCTCGACGCAGCGGGGGATGAACCTGGAGCAGGTGGTCGCGGCCGTCGCGCGCGGCTTCGACCGCGCGGAGCGCGACCACCCGATCCTGCTCCGCCAGATCGTCTGCGCGATGCGCGACCGCACGGACTCGCTCGAGATGGCCGAGCTCGCGGTCGCGTTCCGCGATCGGGGCTGCGTCGGCTTCGACATCGCCGGCGAGGAGGCCGGCCATCAGCCGAAGGTGCACCTGGAGGCCTTCCAGTACTGCCGTCAGCAGAACTTCAGCATCACGATCCACGCCGGCGAGGCATTCGGCCTTCCCTCGATCTGGCAGGCGCTCCAGTACTGCGGCGCGCATCGCATCGGGCACGGGGTCCGCCCTGGTCGAGGACCTGGCCATCAAGGACGGCAAGGTCGTGAAGCTCGGCCAGCTCGCCGCGTACATCCGCGATCACCGGATCCCGCTGGAGGTCTGCCCGTCGAGCAACGTCGACACCGGTGCGGTCGCGACGCTCGCCGAGCATCCGATCCGCTACTTCCTCGAGCAGAAGCTCCGCGTCACGGTGAATACCGACAACCGGCTCATGAGCGCGATCACCCTGTCCGAGGAATTCCGCCGGATCTCCGCGACGCTCGGCCTCACCCTCGACGACGTCGAGCGGCTGTCGATCAACGCGATGAAGAGCGCGTTCCTCGGATATGACGAGCGCGTCGCGGTCATCTACGACCGCATCAAGCCGGGCTACGCGAGGCTCCGCGGCGAGCCAGCGCTCGCGCACTCGCTCCCGCCGACCCGCTAGGGCGAGGCTGCGTCCGCGACATCCACGTCCACGTGCGCGCTCGAACGGAAGTGCCGCAATCGTGGCGAGCGCAGGGCGACCGTCGCGACGCTGATCCCGACGAGGACGGCGTTGATCGCGGCACCGGCCGCCGGCCCGATCGAAGCGACGATCGCGCCGGTCTCGATCTGGCCCGCGTTCGTGAGCCCGCGGCTCGTGACGGTGATCATCGACATCACCCGGCCGCGGTACGCGTCGGCCGTGGCGAGCTGCGCGATCGTATTGCGCATCGCGCCCCACCCCGAGTCCGCGACGCCGAGCACGAACAGGACGCCGATCGAGAGCGCGAACGTCGTCGAGACCGCGAAGCCGAGGAGCGCGACGGCATACAGGGCGCCTGCGGCGATCATGAGCGCGCCCTTCGGGCGGACCTCACCGACCCCCACCAGGACGATCGTGCCGACGATGGCGCCCGCGCCGACCGCCGAGAGCAGAAGGCCGAGACCCTCGGGTCCAACGTGCAGCACGTCCTTCGCGAAGATCGTGATGAGCGCGCTGTTGTGCCCGAAGATCGAGAGCGCGGTCTCGGTCGCGAGGATCAGGGGCAGCACCGGGCTCTTCATCGCGTACTGGATCCCGCCCCAGGCAGCCTTCCGCAGGGACGTCCGCGCGCCCGCGACCGCCGAGAAGTTCGTACGGATCAGCAGCAGCGCGAAGATGATCGCGAAGTAGCTCGCCGCGTTCACGAAGAACGGGCTCGCCGGGCCCGCGGTCGCGATGAGGATGCCCGCGATCGCCGGACCGAGCAGCGTCGAAAGCCGGAAGATGATGGAGTTCAGCGTCACGGCGTTCTGGAAGTCGGCGCGCGGGATGAGCTGCGGGTAGAAGGAGTTGCGCGCGGGGGCGTCGAACGCGGAGAGGGTCGAGTTCACGAAGCCGATCACGTAGATGTGCCAGAACTGCACCGCGCCGGTCGCCACCAGCGTCCCGAGGATGATCGAGGTCACGACCTGCGACGCCTGGGTGACCACGAGCAGGCGCTTGCGGTCGATCCGGT
>DATCQC010000062.1:0-1894 GCA_036569685.1 Candidatus Limnocylindria bacterium
GTCTGGCAGGTCTGCGAATCGAGGCCGAGCGCCTTGGCGATCGCGACCGCGCGGCCCGCGACTCGCTCGCTGTGGCCGGCCGTGGATCGATCGTGCGACTCGAACGCCATCGCGAGCGCGATGAGCGCATCGGCGGCGGCGTCGACATCTCGGCCAAGCTGGTGCTCGCGCACGGCGAGATCGGCGATGCGCACGAGCTCGTCGTTGAGGACGACGGTGTCGGGATTGGCCGGCGGACCGGCCGCCGCAACGCGCAGGACGGTCGGACCCTCGTTCCCCATCTGGCTCGCGACGTTCGCGTCGGCGTCGACGACGAGCAGGTCGACGGCGCGGCCTTCCGCGCCGATGGGGATGATCTCGAACTTCGGACCGAGGATCTGCTCAGCGCGCTCGCGCCGGACCGTGTCCGCGAGCGCGACGATCGCCGTCGGCCGGCCAACGCGGGCGGCCTCGGCGGGCTTCGACAGACGCGGCGAGCGCACGCGGCGCGACTGGCTGAGCACCGCGTCGACGCGCGCGAGGAGCTCCGCGGGATGGAACGGCTTCGTGAGGTAGTCCGAGGCGCCGCACGAAAGGCCCCGGACCTTGTCGAACACGTCACCGCGCGCCGACAGGAAGATCACGGGGATGTCCGCGGTCGCGCTGTCGCTCTTCACCTGGAGGCAGACGTCGTAGCCGTCGGTGTCGGGCAGGCCGACATCGAGCAGCACGAGGTCCGGGTGGAGCTCCCGGATCAGCGCGAGGCCGTCACCGCCGGTCCGGCCGACGGACACGCTCATGCCGTTCGCCTGGAGGCGGCGCTGGAGGACGTCGGCCGACGCCGGGTCGTCCTCGACGACCACGACGCTCGTCTCGGATTGCATGGCGTTCACGGCTTCTTCGCCTCCCCGAGGAGATGCCGCATCGCGACGACGAACTTCGACGGACGGTCCGCGGGCGCACGCTCGCGGAGGTAGCCGTGCAGCTCCTCGGCCCAGTTCGGCAGCTCGCCGATCCACTTCATCTCGATGACCACATCGGTCTCGCGCGCGAGGATCGGGCCGATGCGGATCGGGACGGAGTCGTCGGCATTCGTCGTCCACGGCACCGCGAGGTAGATGAGGTTGTGGTCCGCGGTGATGCGGATCCGGTCGCCCGGTGCGGCGTAGGCGAGCCGGTTGTACTGCGTGACGACCACCGGGCGGGCACCGGCATGCACGAGCTCGGCGGCCTTCTGACCGAGGCCGCTCGCTCCGTCGGTGAGACTCGTCTCGCCGCGGAGGAACGCGGGGACGGCGTCGCCCGAGATCTCGAACCGCTCCTTGCGCGACATGTCGACCGTGTCTTCTTTCAGCTCGAGCCACAGGCGCGCGCTCGTGAACGCCTCGTCCGGCCGGGTGCGGTGGTACTCGCGGAAGCGCAGCCGCAGCGCCTGTCCGGCCTCGGCCGCGCGATAGATCGCCCAGTCGTACGTGTCGCAGTACGCGGTCGTGGACCACTGGTATGGCCGGTCATCCTGAGCGAGCTGGAGGTGCGAGCCCGCGGTGCGCATGACGAGGCGGGCGAGCTCCTCGCTCGCGATGAAGCGGTCCTCGTGCCGGGGAACGCTCTCCGACTGGACCGAGCGGTCCATCTGCATCTCGGAGGTCATTCGGTGTGCCCCTTGGCGACCCGCAGCTTGCCCCGGCGGACCAGGGCGTTCTGCACGCGCGCCTCGATGTCGGCGCTGCCCTCGCCGAGCAGACCCTGCAGGTCAGCGGTCGGCACCGCGCGGCCTTCGCCGTGGAGCATCTGCGCCGCGTTCCGCCGCAGCTCGGGGTCCTCGGACCGCAGGTTCTGGACGATCCGCCGGCCGAGGGCGCGGCGCAGGCCGAACGTGTTGCCGACGAAGAGGGCGGAGCACACGGTGCCGAAC
>DATCQC010000063.1:0-2929 GCA_036569685.1 Candidatus Limnocylindria bacterium
GTTCTGGAACGGCGTCGGTTACGTGGAGCAGTGCGTGGACACGACCTTCAGCAAATCGGGTGGTCGGTCGGGCTCGTGCTCGAGCCACGGTGGCAACTCCCGCCCCCTGTACGGTCCGTGAACAGGCCACTCGCCTAGATCCACCATCTGCTCAGAGGCGGCGCAGCAATCCGGCCCACCCGTGACTCTTCCTCTATGACACCGTGTACGCCATGACCGCCGACACCGCTGCCAAGGTGCTCGACTGGGACCGCCTGTTCCAGACCCATTACCGCTCGCTGTATCGCGCCCTCGTTGGTGCGACCGGTCGGACGGACGGCGTGGACGACGCGATCCAGGATGCCTTCGCCCAGGGGCTGCGCGGCAAGCTGCCCAGCGAGGTGCGGTCGGTCGAGGGCTGGCTGTTCGTCGTCGCGCTCAATCGGATCAAGCGCACCCAGCGCCGCGGGGTGCGGTTCGTGCCGCTCCGCCGGGAAGAGCAGTCGGCCGACGCGATCGACGCGGCGAACACGCGCGTCGATGTGCTCGCGCGGCTCGAGACGCTCTCGCAACGCGAACGCGAGCTCCTCGTCGCGAAGTTCTACGTCGGGCTCACCCAGGACGAGCTCGCGAAGGCCCTGGGGATCTCGCGCGGCACCGTGTCATCGGCGATCAGCCGCGCAGCGGCGCGATTCCGCGCAGGGGGTACGCAATGAGCGATTCCGAACGGTTCGACGACGTCACCCATCAGCTCGTGACCGGGCTCGATGAGATCCGCGTGCCGCCGGCCGTGCTCCGTGCGACGGCCCCGCGGCGCACCTTCCCGCTCTTCGCGGTCGCCGCGACCGCGCTCGTGGTCGTCGTGGCGCTCGCGCTCGGCGCCGCGCTCCGTCCCGCCGACAACGGCGCCGCCGCGCCGGCGGCCGTGACGAGTCCGACGGCCACGCCGGCCAAGTCCGCCTCACCGACCACGACCCCGACGCCGACGGACATCCGCGCCGCCCGGACCCTCCCCGAGGCGACGGCGAAGGCGCTCATCGAGAAGACGGCCCTCGCGGTCATCGATGCCCTGAAGCAGAAGGACGGCGCGAAGCTCGCGACGTACGCGCACCCGGACAAGGGCGTGCGCTTCTCGATGTACCCGTTCATCCGCACGGACACCGACGTGGTCCTCACGGCCTCGGATCTGGCGATCGCGTTCACCGACCCGAAGGTCCGGCTCTGGGGCGTCACCGACGGCAAGGGCGAGGACTTCCGCGTGACGTTCGCGGACTACTACCCGAAGTTCGTCTACGACGTCGACTTCGCGAAGGCCCCCGACGTCGCGTACAACCGCGCGATCGGTACCGGCAACTCGACCGACAACAGCGCGACGGCGTACCCGGACGCGATCATGGTCGAGTACCACTACTCGGGCTTCGACCCGCAGTACAACGGCATGGACTGGCGGAGCCTGCGGCTCTTCTTCGAGCAGAAGAACGGGACGTGGTACCTCGTCGGCATCGTGCACGCGCAGTGGACGATCTAGCCGAGCTGGCAGGCCACTTGCGGCACTGATCGCGTGCGAAACTCGCAACGGTCCGCACTGTTGGGGGCCAAGCAGATCCTGGCTTCGGTCAGACTCGTCCCGTGATGACCACGATGTGGATCCTCGGTTTCATCGCTGGCCTGGCGGCTGTCGTCGTGATCAACTTCATGTTCGTGCTCGGCGTCGCGATCGTGGTGATCGTCTCGCTGATCCGGCCACGACCTGCTGCGGCGGCAGGCGTCTGCGTCGCATGGGGCGCTGGCTTCCTCATCGTCATGCGGCGAGCCGTCGAACGATGCCTGGAGTTCGACCGACAACCGAACGCTGCTTGCACCATGCCTGACAACACACCGTTCGCCATCGCCGGCATCGCCGTGCTCGTGCTCGGGCTCGCGCTCACCCTCTACGTCGCTTGGCGGGCCCGCGCGGTCGCCGTACCCTCGTCGTCGTGAATGACGCCGAGCGCTACCGCGATCTGGCGGAGCGAGTCCTCGGACGCAGTGCCGAAGGCACCGAGGTGTCGCTCACGCTGGATGGCCTCGCGCCCGAGGCGGAGGGCCGGATCCGGGTGCCCGATGGCACGCGCGTCACAGGCAGCGTCGTGCGGCGCCCGACGGGCGAAGTCGTGTCGGTCGCGGCGTACGTGGCGTCAGCGCTCGACCCGAAGGCGTTCGGCGACGCGGTGCGCAGCCTCTATGAGGCCGACGGCTACCGGCCGGCGCCGCCGCAACCCGGACCGATGGGTGGCTTCCGCCCGTCGGGCATGCGCGGGCTGACGGGTGGGATCCTCTGCCATGGCGAGGACGGCCCGTGGATCCAGAGCAGCGGGCGGGCGAGTGCGAGCGGGTCGGAGAGCGTCATCATCTGGAACGGCCCGGCCGCGGGCGGCGGTCCGTGCTCGCCGCGCCCGCACGGCATGCCATTCCCAGACGTGCTTCCGCCGCTCGACGCGCCCGAGGGTGTCGACCTGCTCCCCGGTGGCGGCTATGGCGGTGGCGGTGGCTCCTGGACGACCAGCGGCGCGGCGTACACGAAGCTGAGCGCACGCGAGCTCGTCGGCGCGTTCTCCGCGCAGTTCGACGCAGCAGGCGCGCGCAATATCGGATCGGGCGGTGACGATGTCGTCGCGTGGAGCGAATGGAAGCTCGCGAAGGAGCCGTGGCAGGCATTGCTTCTGGCGTTCGGTCGCGACGAGCGCAAGGAGCTGCAGCTTCGCGTCGAACGCGAGGACTACCGCAAGCGCGAGGATGGGATGCGTCGCGGGATGGCCTCGAGCTGGCGGAGCTTCGGCTTCTAGCCCGAGCGGGTCGGCGTGTGCTCCAGGATCTGCCCGATCTCGGGATGGCCGTGCTTTCGCGCGAGATCAGCGGGCCGCTCGCCGGTGCTCAGCGTGAGTGAGGGATCGGCGCCCCAGGCCAGGAG
>DATCQC010000064.1:0-3174 GCA_036569685.1 Candidatus Limnocylindria bacterium
TCGCCAGACCGCGATCCCGCTGCTGAGCCCGCCCGCACCGTGGTCGCCGAGCGCCGCGATCCGCTGCCGGAGGCGATAGGCGACCTTCACCGCTTCGCCGCGATCGGCATCGGGCAGGAGCACGACGAACTCGTCGCCGCCCGTGCGGACCGCGATGTCCTCGCTGCGCAGCACCGACCGGAGCGAATCGGCGATACCGCGGAGCAGCCTGTCGCCGGCCTGATGCCCGCGTGAGTCGTTCACCGCCTTCAGGCCGTCGACGTCGAGCGAGATGACGGCGAACGGCCGGTCGCGGCGCGCCGCGTGCGCGCTCATCCGACGCAGCTCGTCACGCATGTAGTGGCGGTTGTACAGGCCGGTGAGCTCGTCGGTGATCGCCATCTGGAACGCATCGTCGCGCTCGGTCGCGAGGATCGCGCTGCGGGCCGCGAGGGTCCGCCGGGTCTCGCCGGTGGCCAGAGCCGTCGCCGCGGAGAAGAACGTGATCGTCGCGATCTCCAGCAGGCGCGTCACGGTGGTGTCTCGCTCGAGGTCCGAGTACGGTGCTGCGACCGCGAGGCCGATGACCCCGGCAGCGGCGAGTGCGCCCACGACGGCGGTCTGCCGCCAGCTGCCGGACAGGATCATGACCAGCACCGGCAGGAGGTAGTACGGGAAGTACACCGAGGCCGCGCCGCTCGTGATCCCGAGCATGATCACCATCACGCCCTGGGCGATCGACGCGGCGACGAAGATGCGTCCGCGCGGGAACGCGCTCTGCGGCACGAAGCCGAACCAGAGGACGCCCGCGAGGATGATCAGGCCGGCGGTGACGATGAGCCCCGCGCGATCGGCGGCGTGCGTCGTCGTGAGGATCGCGGTCAGGGCGAGCACGGCTGCCAGCCCGAACACGATGGCGAGGCTCGCGGAGCGAACGCGCCTGCGGTACGCCGTCTCGGCGACGTGCGCCTCGGCCCGCGCGGCCTGCTGATCGTCCAACGCGTCAGGAACGATGGGTACGCTGGCGACCACGCGCGGTCAACGTTCGGTAAACGGCGACTACTGCGGCGCGATGCGGACGATCCGATCGCCCGAGCCGTTGCTCGTGGTCACGTACAGCGCGCCATCAGGACCCTGCACCACCGACCGAAGCCGCCCGTACTTCTGGTCGTAAAGCGTCTCCTGCTGGACGACGGTCGTGCCTGAGACAGTGAACCGCCGCAGGTCCTGCTCCTTCAGCGTCGCGATGAACAACGAGCCCGACCACTGGCCCCACGCGTCGCCGGCCACGAACGTGGCCCCGCTCGCCGCGTAGGTCACGCTGCCGGACGTCCACACCGGGTCGGTGAAGCCCCGGGCCATCCCACCCCTGCCCTCCTGGTCGGGCCATCCGTAGTTCTTCCCCGGCGACAGGAGGTTGATCTCGTCGTTCGCCGTGGTGCCGGTCTCGATCTCGAGCACGATGCCGCCGTCGGGCGCGAACGCGAGGCCCTGCGGGTTGCGGTGGCCGATCGAGTACACGACCGTGGCCGCCGTCGCGCCAGGGAGGACCGGGTTGTCGTTAGGGACGCTGCCGTCCGTGTTCATGCGGAGGACCTTGCCGTTGAGGGAGGTCGGATCCTGCGCCAGACGGCCGTCTCCGTTGTCGCCCGTCGTCGCCCAGAGCTTCCCGTCCGGACCGAACACGAGCCGGCAGCCGTCGTGGATCGCCGCGGCGAGCGGTCCGGTGCGTAGCACGTAGCTGTCGAAGGCCATCGAGTCCGTGCCGGCCCGGTACCGAAGGATCTGATTGCGCCAGTCCCCATTGTCCATACGGGAAGCGCATACGTAGAGGAACCCGTTCGTCGCGAAGCTCGGATCGAGCGCGATGCCCATCAAACCGGCTTCGCCCATCGAATGGACGTCGGGCACCTTCATGAAGCCGATGCGCTTCGCGTTGGGCTTCGTGCTCTCGAAGATCACGATGTTGCCCATGCGCTCGGTCATGAACATCCGCCCGTCCGGCGCGAACGCGATGTCCCATGGGACCGACAGGCCGGATTGGATGACCGTATCGACGAGCGCTGGTGCGCCGGCGAGACGCATCACATCGCCCGAGCCGGCGCGACCGCTGGAGCAGGCCGCGAGCAACATCGCGAGCGATAACGCGCGCCCGAGCGGGCGGATCCCACGCACCATCGCGCATTGTGACACTCGACCTGCGACACTCGTCCCTCTTGAGAGTGATGACCCGGCAGTGAGGGAAGAGCCTCGGCGCATCGCCGATCGTCTCGAGGCCACGCTTCGCATCCCTGATGGCGATCCACGCGGCATCGCCGTGGTGAGCCATCCGTTACCGACGCACGGCGGGACGATGCGCAACCCGCTCGTCGCCGGCATCGCGCGCGCGATCGCGAGCGTGGGCCTCTACGCGCTCCGGTTCAACTTCCGGGGCGTCGGCCTGAGCGCCGGCGAATGGACCGGCGGTCTCGCCGAGGTCGACGACCTCGATCTCGCGATCGCGGACGCGCGTGCGCTCGCGGGCGGCCTGCCGCTCGCACTCTCCGGCTTCAGCTTCGGCGCCGTCACGACGCTCCGCTGGCTCGCGCAGGGCGGCCGAGCCGACGCCGTCGCGCTCGCGGGTGTGCCGCTCCGCTCGGCGACATTTCAGCCGGAGCAGCTGCCGCCGGTGCCCGACGGCACGTTCATCGTGGCGGCGGAGCTCGATCAATTCGGGACCGCGGCCGAGCTGCGCGCGGCGTATCCGCGCGCGCGGATCGTCGCACTGACCGGCGTGGACCACTTCTTCGGTGAGCGGCGCAACGAGGTCGGCGTGCTCATCGCCGAACAGATCGCGAAGGACCTCCGGCTAGACTGACGTCTTCCATGACCGCCGAAACGACCGCTCCGAGCCTGTCTTCCGAGCCCAAGAAGACCCGGAAGCGCATCCTCACCGGCGACCGGCCGACCGGTCCGCTCCACGTGGGGAACTACATCGGCACGCTCGCGAACCGGGCGCGCCTCCAGGACGAGTACGAGACGTTCCTGCTGGTGGCCGACCACCACATGCTGACCACGAAGCTCGAGGGACTCGCGGAGATCGAGCAGAACATCCGCGATGACGTCATCGACAACATCGCGGCGGGGGTCGATCCGGAGAAGGTCACGTACTTCCTCCAGTCGCTCGTCCCCCAGATCCCAGAGCTCCATCTGTAC
>DATCQC010000065.1:0-9758 GCA_036569685.1 Candidatus Limnocylindria bacterium
GCCCGTATGCGATGACCTCGATGAATGACGCGAGCGTGAAGAGGGTGAGCATGCGTCGCCAGCCGGAAGGCTTGGGCATTGGGTTAGAGACTAGTGAGTGAGCTGGTCGACTGAGCGGGAGACGGGGGACGATCCCGCGGCCTTCAGGTTGGGAACCTGACGCTCTGCCAACTGAGCTACTCCCGCGCTCTGTTCATTCTATCGGCGTCGAGAACTTCGCCCAGCCGAACTCTCGCGCGGTCTTGCGACGATCGCAATTGATGCACCGCACGTCGCACTTCTCGATCTCGGCGAGCACTCGCCCCCACGGCTTGCTGACGATCATGCGGCTCACCTCCGTAAGTTTCGTAGCCGGATCTCGGTGATCGAACTCCAGCACGACCGGATCTTCATTGCCGCAGTCGATACACGGATGCGAGGACAGGTACGCGAGGACCTCGGTCCGATTCTTCGCGCGCTTGGCCTTGTTCTGTGCGATCGCTCGTCTGATGTAGTCGCTCTTATTGGCGAGGTAATGCCTGCGCCGGACCACAGAGTGGCACTCACGACAGTCCGAGCTCAAGACTCGTCGGCGAATATCGGCGAAAGAGAACTCGGCAGGCTGCTTCCACAAGCCACAGGCATAGCAGTGAAAAAGTTGGCCGTCAGACGATGTACGCAATCGCCGGCTCCTCCAGACGGTATGAGCCGAACTGGCGCGCAGTGCGGATCCGATGGCAGTTGCCGCACCGAACATCGCAACGGTCGATCTCCTCGCGCACCTTGTTGATCGTGCTGCTGTGGATGAGTCGTCCCACGTCGCTCCGCTTCGCGGCGGGATCGCGGTGATCGAACTCGAGCACGACCGGATCCCGTTCACCGCAATCCACGCACGGATGCGTCGCCAGGAACGCGAGCACGAAAGCCCGGTTCAGCGGTCGGTCAATAGCCGCGCGCCGTTTGGCCCTTGCCACGTATGCCTGGACGTTGCTCCGGTAGTGCTCCCTGGAATATTCGCGCCGACACGGAATGCAATAGGAACCGCGCGAGCCCGTCACGGGGTTCTTGATCGCGAATTCAGCAAGCGGCTTCGCCACGTGGCAGCGCGCGCAGATGCGCAAAGCAGGGAGATCGGGCACCACGACACCTGAGACCGCGGCTGCGGGCCCTTTATCCGCGCCATTCGAGTCTCTAGAACATGTGTTCTAACCGAAAAAGGCAGAAAAGTCAAGAGAAAACGTGCGAAATCGCAGTCGAGCACGGTGGCACGGTCGGTGCCTGACCAAGCCCGGATGAAGCCGACCCCCGTGCCGCCGCCGCCCGAGGAGCGGAGACCTGACCTCGTCGAGAGCCTGCAGGAGAGCGACCTCAAACGGTGGTCGCCCCGCCGGGCCGGTCTGCCTGCGCTGTTCGACTGGTGGCCGAGCTACGTCGCGCTCGCGGCGCTCGCGATCCTCGCGGTCCTCGCCGCGTCGCGGCTGCTCCTGGACACGCTCGTGCCGTTCGCGCACGTGCTGCTCGTGTTCTCGCTCGCGGCCGCGCTCACGTTCGCGATCTCGCCGCTCATCGGCCGGCTCGAGGATCACATGCCGCGGACGCTCGCGGTCGCGCTCGTGTTCATCACGCTCATCTCCTCGCTCGCGGCATTCGGGTTCCTCGTGGCGCGGCCGCTTACGGTCGAAGGTCAGGCCCTCGCGGATCGGATCAAGGAGTACTCGGACGCCGTCCAGGGGAAAGGGCCGCTCGTCTTCGGCGGGCAGCCGCTCCCGGCGGGGATCCAGGAGCAGATCCGCTCGATCGCGGTGGCCAACGGCCCGGATCTCGCCGCGCGTTCGGCAGGGCTCGTGCTCGCGTTCCTGGCGGTGCTCGTCGACCTCGCGATCGTCCTGGTCGTGACGTTCTACCTGCTGCTCGACGCGCATCGATTCCGCGTGCTCGTGCTTCGCGCGCTGGAACCGCCGAACCGCGCCGGCGCGCGCCGCGTGTTCCACGAGATCGCGCGGGTCTTCGGCGCGTACATCCGCAGCCAGCTCATCGTCGCGCTATCGCTCGCGGCCCTCGTGACCGTCGCGCTCGGCATCATCGGCGTGCCGTACGCGGTGCTCCTGGGCGCCTTCGCGGGCATCGTCGAGCTCATCCCGATGCTCGGCCCGTTCCTCGGCGCGGTCCCGGCTCTCCTGATCGCGTCGACGCAGCCGTTCCCCACGGTGCTGTGGGTGGCGATCGCGTTCGTCGCGATCCAGCAGCTCGAGAGCAATGTGCTCGTGCCACGCCTGACCGGCAACGCGGTCGGTCTGCATCCGCTCGCGGCGATGCTCGCGCTGCTCGCGGGCTTCGAGGCCGGCGGGATCATCGGCGCGCTCTTCGCCGTGCCGCTCGTGGGATTGATCTGGGTGCTCATCTCGACGGCCGTGCTCGCGTGGCGGGGTCGCCGGCTGGACCTGCAACGGCGCCGCAATCGAAGCGTGCCATGGCGGCCGCGCCGGAAGCGTTCTGTGCCCGGTACGCCGGCCGGACCGCGGTCGGTGTAGCTAGCGGACGACCGCGTGACGGCCGGCCATGGCCGGCGCGGGCTCGTCGCTGGGCTCGGGTCGCTCCGTCGCGCTGATCACCACGCTCACCGCGACGGCGAGCGTCCGCGCCGACGAACGCGGCGACGAACAGCACGCCATCGGCCGGGCGGCCCGGCGAATTCGCGAGCTGGGCCCAGGTCACGAAGACCATGTACAGGACGGCCGCGCCGGCCGCGATCCCGGTGGTCGCGGCGAACACGTAGAGCGCGAACCAGCGCTTCGGCCGGCGAAGCACGCTGTCGAACGTCGAGCGCAGCAGCCGCGTCACGGTCCAAACGACCAGCGACGAGACGACCCACGCCATGATGGTCGCGATCCACGTCACGTCGGCGGTGCTGATCCGCGAGACCATGCCGGTCATCTGACCCCAGAGGGTGGTCGGATCGAGCAGGTTGAACAGCGCGTTGAAGCGATCCGGGTCGTTCCCCTGAACGGCATTGACCAGCGCACCCTTCACGTCCGCCGCGCGGGAGGGGCTGAACAGGCTTTCCTGCTGGAGCGAGAGACCGCTCTGCACGAACGCGCCGAGCGACTGACGGCCGGAGGCGATCGCGAAGACCATCGTCATCGCCGCACCCCAGAGCACGGTCACGACGCCGCCGAGGCCGTGGATCGCCGACGCGGAGAACACGAGCGCCGGCGCGAGCCCGAACGGCGCGGTCGCCGGCATCGCGACGGCCATGGCCGTCCGCTCGGCCGACACGTCGCGCAGCCAGACCCAGAGGCCCACGAACACCCAGATGACGGCGAGGCCGGGGACGAAAAGGAACAACAGGATCGTCTCGATCACCCAGCCGATCGTGAGGGCGAGGCCCAGCTGGCCGACGAACCCGGCCACGAGCACGACCGCGGCCATGAGCGCCGCCGCGGCCAAGCCGAAGCCGGCGAGGATCGTGAGTGCGAACAGCGGCAGCGCCGCGAGCAGACCGTAGAACCCGCGGCGGATCGGCTGCCCGTACTTGGTCAGCAGCGCGACCACGGGGCTCTGTTCGACGCGCGGCACGAAGCCGCGCAACGGCTCGGTCATCACAGTCGGGGCGTAGTCGTCGAAGCCGTGGTGCACCGGGGCCGTGGTCTGGGTCTGTAGCATCTTGGTGAGCGCGTCGCCGATGTCGGTCGCCTTGTGGTAGCGAAGCGCGGGATCCTTCGCGAGCGCTTTCAGGACGATCGAGTCGACCTCCTTCGGCAGCGATGGCCGCAGGTGGCTCGGGGGCCACCGGCGGCCGCACGACGTGGTCGCGCAGCAGCACCGCCGCGTTGCCGCTGGTGAACGGCGGCTTGCCGACGAGCATCTCGTACACGACGAGTCCCAGGCCGTACACGTCGGACGCGACGGATGCGGGCCGGCCCTCGACGCGCTCGGGCGCGACGTACAGCGCTGTCGCGAAGAGCTGGGGTGAATCGGAGTCCTCCGCGGGGGTGCGCGCGATGCCGAAGTCGCAGATCTTGGGCTGATCGTTCAGATCGAGGAGGATGTTCGACGGCTTGAGGTCCGCGTGGATGATGCCCCGCGAGTGCGCGAACGCGAGGCCGTTCGCGATCTCATCGGTGAGCCGAACGGCGTCGGCCAGCGGGAGCGCGCCGCTGCGCTCGATACGCTGCTTCAGCGACGAGCCGGCCACGTGCTCCATGACGATGAACGGGAGGCCGTCGACCTCACCGACGTCGTAGACGGCGACGATGTTCGGATGGGTGAGCTGGGCCAGCGCGCGCGCCTCTTTGACGAACAGCTTGCGCAGCGTCCCGTCGGCCGCAGCCTGCGGGTCGAGCAGTTTCACGGCGACCTCGCGGCCGAGTGCCGTGTCCTGAGCGAGGTACACCTGCGAGGACCCACCAGCGCCGATCGGCTCAAGGATCCGGTAGCGCTGATCGAGGATGCGATCCACTGCCAGCTCCGTACCCCGTCGCGTTAGTTGGATGCCGGCGCCTACGATAGCCCCGGCGTTCCGGTCGAAGACGTTGAGAAGCGGGTTCCCCATTGCGTTCCCCCGTGGCTCTCGTGTCGGTCGGTGTGACCAACGAGAGGCGAGCATGCGCGTTATTACGGGGTCAGACGCACGGTCCTAGGACGTTCGACCGGTCCAACGACACCCCTTAGATACGCGGTCGGTCCAGTGCCTTACGACTTCGGCGAAGGCGTCGGCTGCGCAGGCGCGAATGGCCGCGGCAGCACCGGCTTTGTGAAGGACCGGTTCACGAATGTCGTGATCTCCGCCGCGATCTTCGGCTTCAACGTTGCGGCCTGCTCCGCGGTGAGCGTGTTCGCGGCGACCGCAGCGTCGAGCTTGGCGTTCGCCGTCTTCGTCAGCGTGTCGATGAGACCCTGCGCGCTCTTGCCTTGCGCGGAGAGTCCGTTCGCGAGGTCCGCGACGCTCTTGCCGGCGCGCAGCTCGGTCAGCACCGTCTTCGCATCCATGCCGAGGTAGTCCGCCGCCGCCTTCGTGAGGTCGCCGATGAACGACATCACGCCCGGGATGGTCGTACGCGGCTTCGTGTTCGGCACGTTCGGCTTGGGCGTCGGCTGGGCAGCGGCGAACGCTCCGAGGATCGCTTCTTCCTGCGCCTGGGTGATCGTGCCCTTGGTGACGAGGCCATCGAGGACCGCCTTGATCCTGTCCTTGGGCTGATCCTTGCCGGCCTGCGCGGCCGTTGGGCCGCCGACCGTCGCACCATCCGCGCCCGCGAAGGGCTGGAAGCCGGCGAGGGCCACCCCGCCGATGAATGCGGTCGTGAACGCCCCGGCCGCGACCGCCAGAGCCCACTTGTTACGAGACATCTCCACCCTCCTCGAACGCCTCCACTGTTCTATCAGTCGAACGCCGGGCCGGGTTTTCCGTTGCGTTCCCAACGGGGGCAATTCGCGCGGTTCTTACGAACTCATGACAATCTCCCGATGCCGTCCCCCACGACGCCGCCGCGCACGTCCCAGCAACCCCTTCGGGTCGCCTTCGCGGCGGCGGAGGCGGCGCCGTTCGCAAAGGTGGGCGGCCTCGCCGACGTCGCGGGATCCCTGCCGCAGGCGCTCGTCCGGCTGGGCTGCGCCGTCACGCTCTACGTCCCGCTCCACGGCACGATCGATCGCGCGAAGTGGGGCATTCCCGAGGACGCTGTGGAGCGCTCCGTCAGCTACGGCGCATCGCACGTCCGCGTCGCGTACCCGGCGATCGAACGCGACGGCGTGCGCGTCGTGTTCGTCGCGAACAAGCGCGTCGGTCGCGACCGCGTGTACGGCGCACCCGACGACGCGAAGCGCTATGCGTTCTTCTGCCGCGCGGTCGCGACCGCGCTCGCCGACGAGCCCGCCGACATCGTGCATGCCCACGACTGGCACGCCGCCCTGCTCATCCCCATGACCGGTCGCACAGCGGCGACGGTGTTCACGATCCACAACCTCGCGTACCAGGGCAAGACGTCGGCGGAGATCCTGGCACCGGTCGGTCTGTCGAAGACGCGGGTCCTGCCCGAGAAGCCGGGCGAGTGCAACCCGATGGCCCGAGCGATCGTGCGCGCGGACATCGTGAGCACGGTGAGTCCGCGCTACGCGAAAGAGATCCTCACTCCGGAGTTCGGCGAAGGGCTCGAGGGTCTGCTCCAGCAGCGCAAGGCCGACGTGCGCGGGATCGTGAACGGCATCGACACCGACCTCTTCGATCCGGCGAAGGATCCGCACATCGCCGCGAACTACTCCGCTCTGGACCGGCGCGGCAAGGCGCAGTGCAAGGCCGCCCTCCAGACCGAGGGCGGTCTCCGGGTCGACGCCGAGACGCCGGTGCTGGGGGTCATCGGGCGGCTCGTCGAGCAGAAGGGCGTGGACCTGTTGACGGCGGTGGCGCCCGATCTCCTCGAGGGCGGCGCGCAGCTCGTCGTCCTCGGCACCGGCGATCCCGCGTACGAGGAGCGTTGGCGCAAGCTCCGCGAGCGGTACCCCTCGCGACTCTTCCTGACGCTCGGCTTCGACGCGGGCCTTGCGCAGCGCATCTACGCGGGATGCGACCTGTTCCTCATGCCGTCGCGGTTCGAGCCGTGCGGGCTCGGGCAGCTCATCTCCCTGCGCTACGGGACGATCCCCGTCGTGCGGGCGGTGGGCGGTCTCGCCGACACGGTGCGCGATCTGGACGAGCATCCGCGCGACGGCAACGGATTCTCGTTCACGCAGTACGACCGCGCCGCGTTCTCCGGTGCGCTCGCGCGCGCGCTGCGGGCGTACCGGCGCGACGGCGATCTGTGGAACGAGCTTCGCGGCCGCGCGATGCACGAGGACCATTCGTGGACCGCGTCGGCGAAGCAGTACGTCGACGTCTACAGGCTCGCCCAGAAGCGACACCGCGGGTGAGCATCGTCGAGCTCGAGTCGCGGATCGCGGCGCTCGCGCCCGAACCGCGCGCCGCCGCGGAGCGGATCTACGCCGTGAGCACGACCACCGGGACCCTTGTCGCGCCGGACCAGATGCGCCCCTGGATCGAGAAGCTGTTCGGCTCGGTCGAGGCGGTCACGTCGCAGCACATCGTGCGCGTCACCGACCGCGTGACGCTCGAGGGCGCGTTGTTCAACGACCTGCGCGCGAAGCGGCCGATGTCGGTGCCCGAAAAGAGCGGTGTCGAGGTCGCCGAGACGATCCGCTCGACCGAGAACGACCCGTTCTGCAGCGTCGCGACCGGCACGCCGGCCGACGACTTCGGGCGGATCTCCGGCGCTCTTGGCGTGACCGCCTCGAACGTCGCGAAGTACGACGGCTACCACGGTGTGCTCGTATTCAACACGCACGACCCGCTCGCTCCGATGGATGCCCTGTCCATCGCCGATCACCTCGCGACCGCGCGCAGGTGGGCCGAGGCGGCGGTCGAGCGCGATCCCGCCGCTCCGTACTACTTCCTCATGTGGAACTGCCTCTGGCGCGCAGGCGGATCCATCGTCCACGGGCACATGCAGATGACCACGACCCACGGCATGCATTACCCGAAGGTCGAGCGGCTCCGGCGCGCGGCGCTCGCCTACGCGGCCGAGCATGGGCGGGACTACTTCGATGATCTCTGGCTGGTCCACGAGGCCCTCGGTCTTGGCGTCACGGTCGAGGGCGCCCGCGTCTTCGCGACGCTCACGCCGGTGAAGGAGCGGGAGCTGGTCGTACTCGGACTGCCCGGCGCCGACGAGGGCGCGATCGCCGCGGGCATCAGCCACGCCTTGGCTGCGCTTCGGTCGGTCGGCGTCGTCGCGCACGACCTCGCGCTGTACCGGCCGCCACTCACCGCCGACGGCGCCGACTGGCAGCGGTTCCCGGTCCTCGCGCGCCTCGTCGACCGCGGTGACCCGGGGAATCGGACGTGCGATATCGGGTCAATGGAGCTCTACGCCGCGAGCGTCATCGCGTCCGATCCGTTCGTGGTCGCCCAGTCGTTACAGCGACCCCATCGCCCGCTGAACGGACACTCCTGAGCTATTGACGGTCACTTCCGCCGCGCTGTACGTTCGCGGCTGATGGCTGATGCCACTTTCGTCTCGAGACGTGACAACGCCTTCCGCGAGTACCCGCCGGCGTCTGCCCAGCTCGCGGTGATCATCCCGTTCTACGGCGACCTGACCGTATTCGTGCGCAAAGAGCCGTCGACCGGCTGGCAGTTCCCGACCAGCACCCGGCGCTCGGGCGAGACCATCCTCGAGGTCGCGAAGCGCGAGCTTTGGGACTCCGCCCGGATCGTGGCCTCGAAGCTGGACCTTCTGGGCGCCGTCCGCTCCACCGACCCAAAGCCCTCGACCTCCTACGTGTACATGTGCGAGGTCCGCCACCTCCCGTGGGCCTACGAGATCCCGGAGGACGTCGCCGAGATCGGCGTCTTCGCGCGCACCCCGCGGCCGCTTGCTTCCGAATGGAGTGAGGTCGTGCTCGAGGCGGCGTACCGGGCACGACGGACCGGCCTCCGCTAGACCCGCCTCCGCCCGGGATCGAGCCGCCGCGCTGGCGGTTCTGGCCGGTCCTCGTGAGCGCGGTCGCGGCCTTCCTCCTCGCGAACGTCGCGGTGATCGCGGTCGCGCGCGCGTTCGCCATCCCGATCGGCCATCTCGACCAGCTCACGCCCGAGCAGATCGGCATCCTCACGGCCGGCCAGGACCTCACGCTCGGGCTGAGCCTGGTCATCCTCTTGCGTGCGTGGCCGAAGCTCCGGCCAGCGGACCTCGGCCTGACCGCTCCGGTCCGCGCGGAGCTCGGTGCCGCAGTGGGCATCGGCCTCTGGCTCCTGTCGATCGCCATCGCGAACCTCCAGGCCGCGGTGGTCGGCGCGCACCCGCAGTCGCTGATCGTCGCGGCGGCGACCCATCCATCGCTGGCGGGACTGCTCATCGATCTTGTGTTCGGCGCGGGCCTCGTCGCCGTGGTCGAGGAGCTGTTCTTCCGGGTCGTCCTGTTCGCGCTGTTGCGCCAGCGGATGCGATTCATCTACGCGGCGATCGTCTCGAGCGCGCTGTTCGCGATCGCGCACGAGATCAGCGCGTGGCTTCCGGTGTTCGCGCTGGGGCTCGGCCTCGCCTACCTCTACGAGAAACGCCACAGCCTCTGGACGAACGCGCTCGCCCACGGGACGCTCAACGCGATCTCGTTCCTGCTGCTGTTCTTCCTGCCCGACCTCGGGAGCTAGTGGGTCGGGGGATCCGTGGGCGCCGGCTCGCCCATCATCTGCTCGTCGCTGCGCACCACGCTCCATTTTCCATCCGCGAGCCGCAGGCTCAGCACCGTGCGGAACTCGCCGCGGGTCGACGGCCCGCCGGTGGGATGGTCCCACGCTTCCAGGCCGTGGACGTACGCGAGCGCTTCGTTGCCGCGAACGAACACCCGGAGCGGCTCGTAGGACTCGAGGTCGGTCCGGTAGTCGAGCCGCACCAGCTGTGGATCGTGCGACCACTTCCAGGTCATGATCTCGAGGTTGGTACCTCGGACGAGGTCGTGGTCGTAGCTGAGCTCGGGGTATGTCCGCCAGAAGTCGTTGATGTCGAGACCGGCGGTCAGACGGGTGCGCAGCGAGTAGTAGTCCCGGACCGCGACGACGATCGCCCCGCGCTGTGGCTCGACGGCCGCGCGGTAGGAGTCGAGGCCGCGCAGGATGCGATCGTGCCAGCGAGGACCAGCGCGGCGATCGAGCGTCGGACGATCACCGGAACGCGGCGCCGATCGCGTACCGGAGCTGTGCAAGCGGCAGCCCGTCGCCGTAGAAG
>DATCQC010000066.1:0-1789 GCA_036569685.1 Candidatus Limnocylindria bacterium
CGCCGACGAGCGCGAGGACCTCGCCCGGAAGGACGGTGAGGTCGACCTCGTGGATCGCGCGCACGTGGCCGTACGACTTCCTGAGCCCCCGCGCCTGGAGAAACGGCCGGCGCTCAGGGGCGGCGGCGGCCGTCATGCCCCGAGGATCTCCTGCGTCTCGAGCGGCAGCCGCGCGATAGCGATCCCTTCGAGGATCGACTCGAGCGTCACCGCCGGGCCCAGGACGCGCTCGACCTCGCGCCGCGCGACCAGGTCGAGGCTCCGGTCGAGGTCGGCGCCGTAGGTGCGGTTCGCGACGGCGAGGTGGTCGACCATCGCCCGGCGGCCGGCCTCTGGCTCCCGTGCCCGGATTGCCGCGAGGATCGCATGATGGTACGGCGCGCCCTCTCGCCTCACCTTCGGATCGTTGAGGCTGCGCAACATCAGCTCGAAGATCAGGGTCGCCATCGAGCTAAAGGTGGTCTCGATCACCGGGATGTGCGACATGCGCGCGATCAGCGCGTGCGCGGTCACGTCCCAGCGGGCGCGCTCGACGGCGTCGCCTGCGCTATCGAAGCGATCGAGCGCAGCGGCGAGCGCCTCGATCTCGTCCTCGTCGGCACGCGTGCAAGCGTGACTCACGGCTGCCGGCTCCACCATCAGACGCGCCTCCTGCAGGTCGCGCGGAGTCACCTGGCGGCGGCGGTACAGGGTCTCAATCGGCCGCGAGGCCTGGATCGCGCATGCCTCGCGCACGAACGCCCCCCGGCCGGGCGCGATCTCGATCAGGCCGTGCGCGACGAGGGTCCGCAGCGCTTCGCGCACGAGTGGGCGGCTCACCCCGAGCCGTTGCGCGAGTTGGCGTTCCGACGGCAGCTTCGTTCCGGGCTCGAGATTGCCCGAGAGAAGCTCCTGCTCGAGACGGGCCGCCACCTGGTCGCGGGTCCGAACCGACTGTGCGGTCTGGCTGGTCATACCGGTCGGGCCGCAGTCTATAATCGTGACATGAGCGACGTCAAGGCCCTGGCTGGCATCCACGTCCTGCTGACCGGCGGCGCCGGCGACATCGGAGCGGCAATCGCGTCCGAGCTCGCCTCCCGCGGCGCGCGGCTGACGCTGGTCGACATGAAGGGCGACGACGACGCGCGTCCCTGGCTCGACCGGATCGGCTCCGGGTTCGTCTACGAAGTCGGCGACATCCGTGACGGCGGTCGCGTCGACGAGATCGTGCATGACGCGGCGCCGTTCGACATCGCGATCGCGAACGCCGGCATCGTCGAATCCGCGCCGTTCCTCGAGATCACGCCAGAACAATGGGCGCGTCACATCGACATCAACCTCACGGGCTCGTTCAACGTCGCCCAGGCGGCGGCGCGGTCGATGGTCGAGCGCGGCGCCGGCGGCCGCATCATCTTCACGGGGTCGTGGGTGCAGGAGGTGCCGTGGCCGGAGATCGCCGCGTACTCGGTGTCGAAGGCCGGTATCCGGATGCTTGCCCGCACGATGGCGAAGGAACTCGCGCCGCACCACATCCTCGTCAACGTCCTCGCACCCGGCATCGTCAACGCTGGGCTCGCGCGACACCAGCTGGAGACTGAGCCGCAGTATGCAGCACGCGTCGCCACCGCGATCCCGATCGGGTCACTGCAGCAACCGGAGCAGGTGGCAAAGGCGATGGCGTTCCTCTGCTCTCCGGACGCCGACTACCTGACGGGCTCCGTGCTGCTCGCCGACGGCGGCTGCTCGCTCGGGCCCGCGGAGTAGTGCGCGCGCTCGTCTGGCACGGTCGCGGTGACGTGCGCGTCCGCGA
>DATCQC010000067.1:0-5519 GCA_036569685.1 Candidatus Limnocylindria bacterium
TCGGCCGCGCGATGCCTTCGGCGAGGGCGAGGATCTGCCGATCATTGGTGACCAACCCGATACCGCGCTCTTCCGCAAGAGCCACGTACGTCGCGTCGTAGGCCGTGAGTCCACGCGCGGTCCACGACGCGATACGGGCCATGGGTCGGTCCCGATCAGGCGGACGAGCGTGCGGACGTCCGTGCTGTGATCCTCAGGCAATGTTGAGTCGGGCGATCAGCCGGTCCAACGCCGTCTCGAGGGTCCTCCGCTGGTCAGCCGGTATGGCGGCCTGGGAGCGTGAGGTCACTGCGGACGCGAGACCGCCCGCTCGTAGATGTCATCGCCGAGGCGCAGCGGACGCCCGCTGCCGCCGTACCGTTCCATCGAGAGCTCCGCCAGGACCGAGAGCGCGATCTCGGCCGGAGTGCGGCCTCCCAGGTCGAGCCCGACCGGTGCGTGCACAGATCGGACGCGCTCTTCGGGCAGCCCCTCGTCGCGGAGCATCCGCTCGATGAGGATCGTCTTGCGCTTGCTGCCGAGGAGGCCGACGTACCGCGCGCGCGTCCCGATCGCCGCGCGGAGGCACTGCGCGTCGAGCTTGTGGCCGCGCGTCGCGACGACGACAAACGCGTTCCAGCCGATCGACAGGGTGCCGAGCGCTTCGACCATGTCGGCGCGCACGACCTCGACCCCGGCGGGGAACCGCTCCCGCGACGCGAACTCCGGCCGATCGTCGATGACCGTCACGTCGTAGTCGAGCCCATGGGCGAGCTTCGCGAGCGCGAGACCGACATGCCCCGCCCCGACGACGACCAGATGGGGCTTCGCGACGATCGGCTCGACCAGCAGCTCCCGTCCCTCATCGAGGGGCACCGTGCGCGCCGTGCCAGCCTTCAACGCGTCGGCCGCGACGGCGCGAGCGCGCGCGTCGAGATCCGCATCTCCGAGCGTGCCGCCCGACGCGCCGCTCTGTTCGACGTAGAGGCGGCCCGACGGAACGATGTCGCGGCCCGCTTTGCGAAGCAGCGTCGCGAGCGCGATCGGAGTGCCGGTCGACGATGCCGCAAGCACATCAGCCAGCAGGTCACGATCACCGACCGTGAGCGCGCCGGCGCCAGGCTCGATGTGGATCCACATCGTTCCGCCGCACACGAGGCCGGTGTCCCAGGCGAGATCCTCGGTGAGCTCGTACTCGCGGAGCGACGCGCCACCCTCGTCGATCACGCGCTTCGCCTCGGCAAATGCGTCGCCCTCGACGCAGCCGCCGCCGAGCGTGCCGTACGTGCGGCCCAGGTCGTCCACGAGCATCTTCGCGCCGACCACCTGCGGCGTGGAGCCGATCGTCCGTACGACGGTCGCGACGGCGAACGGCCGACCCTCGCGGCCGAGCTCCGCCATACGCGCGTACAACTCTCTCACGCCTCTAAGTCTCTCACCGTGCCACGAGCCTGGCCCGCCAGATCGGGATCCAGCTTCCGATCAACCCAAGGAGGGCATAGAGCACCGCTCCGAATACGACCGACTGGAGCACAAAGAAGATCCAGGTCCCGATGGTCCAGTTGTCGGATGGCGCCCAGGGCGGCGACGGCCTCAGGTACACCACAGTCCACAGCGCAATGCCAAGGACATATGCCGCGCCAGCAGCGAGCCAGCCTCGATGGTTCGCTGCGACGCCGATCAAAAGGGCGATCGCGACGAGGATCAGCAGACGGAGCGAGTCAGCTGTTCGCGCCATCAGCGTGAACGCCGGCATGCCCGGCATCAAGAGCGCGACAGCACACGCTCCGGCAAGCACCACTGTGGCGGTCCGTCTATGCACCGATGTCCGCGGGTCGGTCGACATCCCGCACCACGCCGCGATCCTGGACGTCGACGTCCACGCGGAGAGCGGCATGCCGCTTCAGGACGTCATGCAGCGTGATCGTGGGCTCGGCCGCCCGGATCTCGTCCCGAAGCGCGGGCGGCAGGACGACCGGGTGGCCGCGCTTGCCCTGGTAGCGCGGAGACACGATCGCCGGCCGCGACGCGAAGACATCGAGCAGGATCGCGACCGTGCCGCTCTGCACGAACGGCATGTCCGCGGGAAGGACGACGAGTGCGTCACCCTCGGCTTCGGCCATGCCCGCTTGGAGCGACGAGAACATCCCGCGCGACGGATCGGGGTTCACCACCGGCCAGACGCGCGGATCGCTGAACGCGTTCACGTCGTGCTTCAGATCGTCCGCGTCGGGCGGCACGACGACGATGATCTGGTCGACGCCGCCGTTGAGCAGCGCGGAGATCGTGCGGTCGAGCAGCGGCTCGCCATCGATCAGCACTAACAGCTTCTTCCCGCCGAACCGCTCGGCATTGCCGGCGGCCGGGACCACGGCGACGGTTCGCATCTAGTTGAGCTCCTCCCGGAGCGACGCGAGCGCGCGCGTCGCGAACACCGGCACGGTCTTCTTGCGCTGCGCGATCGTGCCGGAGGTGTTGTCCATCGGTCGCGCGATCTTGTGGGCCGCGGCGGCCGCAGCGGCGATCGCGTCGTCCTCGAGCCGCGACCCGATCAGCGCGCTGGCGGCCGCGTCGACGAGCACCGGCCGCGAGCCGACCGCCGTCATCGCGAGCCGCGCCTCGCGCACGACCCCGCCGTCCATCCGAACGGCCGCTGCGAGGCCGACGATCGGGAAGTCGAACGAGCCGCGATCGCGCAGCTTCAGGTAGGTGCTGCGCCAGCCGTCCGCCGCGGGAAGGATGACCTCGGTGACGATGTCGTCGCGTCCGATGGTCAGAGGGCTGATGCCGTCCTCGCGGTACAGCTCGGCCAGCGCGATGACGCGCTCGCCGGCGGCGTTCACGACACGGACGCTCGCCCCGAGCGCCAACAGCGCCGGGACGGTGTCCGCGCTCGCGACCGCGAGGCAGCGCGGGCTCGACGGCGCGACACGGCACACGACCGATGGATCGGTCTTCATGCACATGCCCTCGGCCATCCGCCAGAACAGCGACTGGTCGTACCAATTGCAGCGCGTGTCGAGGCACAGGTTGCCGCCGATCGTGCCCATGTTCCGGAGCTGCGGCGTCGAGATCGCGATCGCGCTCTCGGCGAGCGCGCGGTAGCCGCGCAGCACGCGCCCGTCCGTCGCCACCGCCGTGAGCGTTGCGCCGGCGCCGACGGTCAAGCCCTTCCCGTTGTGGATGGCGCGGGGGAGCGCCCTTCCGAGCGCGATGAGCGTCGACGGCGTGAACTGGCGGCGCTTCATGTTCGGGTAGAGATCTGTCCCGCCGGCGACGAGCATCACCGTGATCCCGGGCGTGCCGGTCTTCGCCGCATCCTGCTCGGCGGCGCGATGCTCGCGCAGGAGAAGCGCCGCGTCCTCCACCGTGGCCGGGGTGTGGAGCTGGAAGCGAGGGAGCCTAAGCATCTCTTTTCAACTCGCGGGCTTTTGTCGATGCGTTCAAACGGCGCAGCGACGCTTTCGGGTCACGCCCCGTGGCCAGGCCATCGGGCCCGACGCGATCCTTCTTCTTCGCGAGCGCGTCGAGGATCTTGTCGGGTGTGATCGGTGTCTCATCGAACCGCACGCCGATCGCGTCGAACACGGCGTTCGCGATCGCGGGGATCACTGGGTTCAGCGGTCCTTCGCCGGCCTCCTTGCCCCCGTACGGTCCCTCGGCGTCGACCGTCTCGACGATGATCGCCTCGAGCACGGGTGTATCGAGCGACGTCGGGATCTTGTAGTCGAGGAGTGACGGCTTCTTGTGCAGTCCGCCCCGGAAGACCTGCTCCTCGCCGATGATCTCGCCGTAGCCCATGTACGCCGAGCCCTCGATCTGGCCCTCGACGTTCGCCGGGTTGAGGGCGCGGCCGCAGTCGTGCGCCGTCACGAGCCGGTCCACCGTGAGCACGCCGGTCTCACGATCCACCGTCACCTCGGCGACGCACGCCTGGTACGAGTACGCCGGGGACGGCCCGACGCCGGCGCCCTTGAACGTCCCGCCGATGCCCTTCGGCGGCTTGTACCAGCCGGCCGCGGAGAGTGTGCCGAAGCGCGCCTCGGCCGCCACCGCGACATCGGTGAAGCTCACGAACGTGTCCGGATCTTCGTGGTCGTAGTAGCGCCGGTACGCGCACAGGATCCGCTCGACCGGGACGCCGAGCTGCTCGGCGGCGACCTCCGCGAGCTGGTCGCGCAGCTTGAGGGCCGCCTGCTTCACCGCGTTGCCGGCCATGAACGTCACGCGTGAGCTGTACGAGCCAAGATCCACGGGCGCGAGCGACGTGTCGCCCGAGACGACGTGCACGTCCTCGGGCATCACCCCGAGCGCCTCAGCGGTGATGCTCGCGAGCATGTTGTCGGAGCCCTGACCGATCTCCGCGGTCCCGCAGTAGACGGTGACGCCGCCGCCGCGGTCGATCTTCACCGTCGCGCCGGAGTGGGGCATCTCGTTCCAGTAGATCGGGAGGCCGGCGCCCGAGATATAGGCGCTCCCCGCGATGCCGATGCCCTTGCCGGGCGGCAGCTTCCCGTGCTTCGCGCTGAAGTCCGTGCGCTGGCCGGCCCGCTCGAGGCACTCGCCCAGGCCCATCGTCGTGATCCGCAGGTCATTGACCGTGCGCGAGTTCGCGGGCTGCAGGATCCGCTGGCGGTAGGCGAGGGGGTCGAGCCCGAGGTCGTACGCGATCTTGTCGAGCTGCGCCTCGAACGCGTACCGCGGCTGCGTGGTCCCGTGTCCGCGCTTCGGCCCGCACGGCGGCTTGTTCGTGTACACGCGCACGCCGTCGAACTTGTACGCCGGCACCCGATACGTCACGGTCAGCAGCGCGCCCGTGTAGTAGGTCGTCGCGATCCCGTAGGAGGCGTAGGCGCCGCCGTCCAGCCAGCTCTGGAAGTGCACCGCGGTGATCTCGCCGTCATTCGTGACGCCGGTCCGGAGATGCATCTTCACCGGGTGCCGGCCGCGGTGGGCGTAGAAGACCTCCTCGCGGTCGAGGGTGAACTTCACCGGACGCTTCGTGCGCAGCGCGAGGAGGCAGGCCGCGAACTCGTGCGCGAACGGATCGCTCTTGCCGCCGAAGGCGCCGCCGTTCGGCGTCGCGATCACGCGGATCCGCGCGCGCGGCACGCCCAGGACCTTCTCGAGCTCGCGATGGAGGTAGTGCGGCACCTGGGTGCACGTCCAGAGGGTCACGTTCCCATTCGCCTCGCCGTTCGCGACGCAGCTGTGCGACTCGATCGGCGCGTGGGTGTTGCCCTCGAAGAAGAACCAGTCGTCGCGCGTGTGGTCGGCCTTCGCGAACCCGGCCTCGAGATCCCCGAAGCTGAGGTGGACCTCCTTGAAGACGTTGCCGCGGGTGGTCTCCTCGTGGACCTTCACGTCCTCGCGGTCGAGGGCCTCCTCGATGCTGAGGATCGGCTCGAGCGGCTCGTACTCGACGCGGATGAGCGAGAGCGCCTCGAACGCGGTGTCCTCATCGAGCGCCGCCACGGCCGCGATCGGCTCGCCGACGTAGCGCACCTTGTCGACGGCGAGCGCGGTCTCGTCCTGTGTCG
>DATCQC010000068.1:0-8168 GCA_036569685.1 Candidatus Limnocylindria bacterium
TAGCCGGCCGCCGGTCCCCGAGGTACACCGCACCCACCGCGACGCACGACAGCGCGATGAGCGCCCAGAACCCGGGTACGTAGCTGCCGACGCTGTCGTACACAGCGCCGAGGCCCACCGGCGAGATCGCCTGCGTGAGCGTCGTCGCGAGCGTGAGCACCGCGGCGATGCTCGCGATACGCCGCGGCCCGTAGAGACCCGCGACGATCGTGGAGCGCACGAGCGTCTCCGCGCCGCGCGCCGCGCCGAACAGGACGACGAACGCGATGATCCCGATCTCCGACTGCGCGAATAAGAGGATGAGCAGCGCGAGCGGCTGGCCCGCGTAGATGAGGACGGAGATCGTGCGCGGCGGAAGCCGCCGCTCTAGCGGCGCGAACAACAGGCGACCGAGGACCTGCGCCGCGCCGATGCCGCCCGCGGCGGCGGCCGCGAAGCCGAGCGAGTAGCCGTGGTCGCCGAGATACGCGACGAGGTGCACCGGGACGCCGACGCCGAGCGCGTACAGGGCGAACGCGAGCGCGAGCCACTTGAACGTCGGATGGCGGAGCGCCTCGCGGAACGACGCGCTGAGCTCCGGCGGCGCGACCGCTACGCCGTCGCCCGGCTCGAGCGGATCACCGTCCGCGCCGAGGCCGAGGTCGGCCGGCCGGCGGCGGAGGAGGAGCGCGTGCGGCGCGATCGTGAGGACCGCGAGGGTGACCGCGAGCGTGACGAGCGCTGCGCGCCAGCCCTGCACGGACACGAGCCACGCCGCGAGTGGGACGAAGATCGTGCTCGCGAAGCCCGCGAAGAGCGTGACCAGCGTGAGGGCACGGGCACGGTCGCGCCGGAACCACACGATCATCGTCGCGAACGCAGGTCCGTAGTTCACCGCCGCGAACGCGACGCCGATCCCGATCCAAATGAGATAGAAGGACCCAAGGTCGTGGACCTGCGACCACGCGATCACGAGTGGCACCGCGACGATCGAGCCGGCGGTCATGAGAAGCCGCGGCCCGTGCTCGTCGAGCCAGCGCCCGACGCCGAGACCCGCGAGCCCCGACACCACGAGCATGACCGAGAGCGCACCCGAGATCTCAGCGCGCGACCAGCCGAGCTCCGCCGTTGTGGGCGCGATGAGCACGCTGAACGTGTAGTACAGGACGCCCCACGAGACGGTCTCGGTGAACCCGAACGTGACCGCGAGGATCCACCCGTAGTACGGCCGCTTCACGGCCGTGAAGGCTACGGTCGAACGAGCGTGAGTGCCGAGAGCGGGATGACCGCCTGCGTCGTGCCGCAGCACGTGCTGTCGGCGGAGCCGCAGTCGACGCCGTCGCAGCAGTCCGAGCCGCCGGAGCAGACGCCGGTCTGCGGGAGAACGAGCTCGACCGACTCCGCGCCGGCCATGTCACCGACGAGCGCGCTCGCGATGCTGCGGACCTGCTCGTACCCGGTGAGCATGAGGAACGTTGGCGCGCGGCCGTAGCTCTTCATCCCGACGATGTAGAAGTCCTTCTCCGGATGGCTGAGCTCGCGGACGCCGTGCGGCGGCACGGTGCCGCAGCTGTGGACATTGGGGTCGATGAGCGGCGCGAGCGCCGGCGGCGCCTCGAGGATGTCGTCAATCTTCACGCGCAGCTCGCGGAGCGGTGCGAGGTCCGGCCGGAAAACCGGTGGTCGCGATGATCCCGTCGAACGGACCGAGCTCGCGCGTGCCATCGGAGACGTAGACGCCCTCCGTGGTCGTGCGGAGCGCGGCGATCCGCATGACGACCTGCGTCACCGCACCGCGCTCGACGAGCCCGCGCATCTTCGTGCCGAGGGCGCCGCGCGCCGGGAGGGCGTCGTTCTCCGCGCCGCCGTATTTCGCGTCGGCGAACGGCCGGCGCACGAGCCACGTGATCGGCGTCGCCTCTAGGTAGGCGAGGTCGATGAGGACGTCGAACGCTGAATGGCCGCTGCCGACCACGAGGACGCGCCTGCCTTCGTACCGCGCGCGGTCGCGGCCGAGCGGATCGGCGATCCCGTAGTGGATGCGCTCTGCCGCCGCGGCCTCCCCTCGCGCGAGGACGCCGCTCGCCCCGAGCGGGTTCGGCACGCGATACGTGCCGGACGCGTCGATGACCGCCCGCGCGAGGATCTGCTCCTCGCCGCGCGGCGTCGCGACCGTGAGCGCGAACGGTGCCTGGTCGCGCCCGTCCGTCTTCATCTTGTCGAACCCGAGCCGAGCGACTGCGGTCACCCGGTGCCGGAGCCGGACCCGGTCTCCCAGGGCGCGGCCGAGCGGCGCGAGATACGCGTCGACGAGCTCGCGGCCGGTCGGGTAGCCCTCGCCGTCGGGCTCGGTCCAGCCCGCGGTGGCAAGGAGCTCGCGCGCCGCCGGGTCGATGTCGTACTTCCACGGCGAGAAGATCCGCACATGGCCCCACTCCAGCACGGCGTCACCGACCTGCTGGCCGGCCTCGAGCACGACGGGAGTCGCCCCGCGCTTCAGCAGCTGGGCCGCGGCCGCGAGCCCGACGGGGCCACCACCGATGACCGCGACCGGCAATTCGTTCATCGGCCCAAAGATACCCATCTATCGACGCTTGTCAATATCGACGTTTGTGGATATAGTCGCGGTCATAGACGACCTCAAGATCCTCCAGGCCATCGCTGAGCCAACCCGGCTCGCCATCGTGCGGCAGCTCGCCTCGGACGGCGAGGTCTGCGCGTGCGACTTCACCGACTGCTGCGGCGTGAGCCAGCCCACGGTCTCGCATCACCTGAAGGTGCTGCGCGAGGCCGGCGTGGTGAGCGGCGAGCACCGGGGGACGTGGATCTACTACCGCCTCGAGCCGAAGGCCGCATCGCGCATCGCCGCGCTCGGCCATCTCCTCTCTGCCGGCGCGCAGCGCGAGCCCAAGCGCGTGACCGTGAAGCCGGCGCTCGCCCGAGCGTAAGTCGGAGCTGCTCACCGGCTAACCTCACGTCTGCGGAGGTGAGCAGGATGCACAACGTTCGAACCGACAACGCGCGGCAGACCGCCGACCGATCGAAGAGCGACCCGACCGCGGCGCAGCTGAAGGTCGACCTCGTCGGCGACTGGCGTGTCGACGAGTCGAAGCCACAGTTCGGCGGCACCGTGAAGTTCGCGAAGGGTGAGACCGTCTTCGAGTCCGACTTCCCGTCGTTCCTCAGCGGCGACGGGCGCGCACCATCGCCACTGATCTACTGCTTCTGGGGCGCGCTCTCCTGCTACGCCTCAACGTTCGCGATGCAGGCGGCCATGGCCGGCATCGAGATCAGGACGCTCCGATCACGGCTCCGCCTCAACGTCGACTTCCGCGGCGCGCTCGGCGTCGCCGACGTCGTGCCGCTCGATACCTTCCGTTTCGAGATCGAGGTCGAGACCGATGCGTCCGACGCAGACGTCGACCGGGTCAAACAGCTCGCTGACGAGCGCTGCCCGGCCATCTGGGCGATGGATCATCAGGTCCCCCACACGACTGAGGTGCGCAAGGCTTAGCCCGGTATGCGCGCGAAGACGGTCACACCGCGGGTCTCGAAGTCCTTCGCATCGCTCTCGTGCTTGCTCCCGGAGAAGACGTCGACCTCGTTCGAGATCTCGACGTCGACGAATCCTGCCTCCTCGAGGAGCACGCCCCACTCTGCGTCCAGCAGAGCACCCGCAATTCAGCCACTCCAGAGCGCGATGTCGTCCTTCGCGTCCTGCGGAACTTCCTTGTGTACCAGGATGTCGCCGATCTGAATGCGTCCGCCCGGCTTGAGTACCCGACGCATCTCACGGAAGACCGCGCGTTTGTCTGGGCAGAGGTTGACCACGCCGTTGCTGATGATGACGTCGGCGGCGTCGTCGGCCACCGGCAGCGCTTCCGCGAATCCCTCGCGGACGTCGACGTTGGAGAGGCCGAGCTCGCGAGCGCCATCCGCCGTCTTGGCTCGCATCTCCGGGGTCATGTCGATAGCGATGACCCGCCCGCGCGGACCGACCTGTTGTGCTGCGATGAGCGTATCGAGGCCCGCCCCACAGCCCACATCCACGACCTGCTCACCCGGGTGCAGAGCGCCGAACAGGAACGGATTCCCCATCCCGGCGAAGGACGCGACGGTGGCTGCTGGCAGCCGATCGATGACCTCGCTCGGGTAGCCGAGCATCAGTGCCAGCGGCCGTCCGGTGTGAAAGTGAAAGCCGAGCTCGGGGTTGCTCGCAACCTCGGTGTACTTAGCGGCGATCGCGCGCCGAAGGACGTCGCGGTCAACGCGGGCGACGCCGATCTGGTCCAAGTTACCCTCCTGCCCGTCGCGCTCTCAGTGTGCGCCTTTCTGATCCATCATCGCGAGCATCGCGAAGCCGCCGGTGCGCCACGCTCGGACGAGCAATACGCCGGCGAGCCCGATGAACACCACGTTCAGGACGGTCGTGTAGTTGAGCGAGAGCGACGGCTCGGCCACGAGCGCGTTGCGTTCCGATGGGATGAGTCCGAGCGCACCGAACAACAGCTCCACGAGAAGGCCCGCGAGGGCCATGGCCGCGTAGAACGTCACGAACAGGAACACGGTCATCCGCGCGCCGTAATAACGACGCTTGATCGACAGGATCGGCAGGATGATCAGGTCGGCGAAGATGAAGCTGATCACGCCGCCGAAGCTGATCCCGCTGTTCCAGAGCACCGCGGCGAGCGGGACATTCCCGATCGAACAGACGAAGCTGATGACCGAGACGATCGGCCCGACCAGCGGCCCCCAGAGCAGCGCGAGCTGCGGCTGATCGGTGAGGAAGAACACTTTCCAGAATGACTGGGGGACCCAGGCCGCGAGCGCCCCGGCGATGAGCAGCCCGAGCACGACGTCGCGGAGCACGGCGGCCCAGTTCATCACGAACAGATGGCTGATCGCGGTGAAGCCCTCGCGGGACAGGATCCGCCGGACGACGGTGCCCTCGTGGACCGACATGTCCATCGCGGCGTGGCCCTCCATGGATCCGGGAAGACCTCGTTCGGCCTGGCGACGCGCATCGGTCACGCGCTGCCGCGTGAGGAACAGGCGGAACAGCAGCGCAAGGAGCACGATCATGATCGGCCCGCCGACGAACTCGGCCGCCGCGAACTGCCAGCCCATGAGGATCACGAGGACGATCCCGAGCTCGATGACCAGATTCGTGGATGCGATCTCGAAGGTCATCGCGGCGGTGAAGTGGGCGCCCTTGTTGAAGAGCGCCCGAGCCAGCGCGACGGCCGCGTACGAACACGACGAGCTCGCGGCACCAAGGAGTGACGCGAGCGTGAGCGTTCGGGGCGAATCGTCGGGCAGCAGTCGGCCCATCTGCTCCTTCGAGACGACCGCCTCGACAGCCGCGGACAGCGTGAACCCGAGGATGAGCGCCCAGAGGATCTCCCAGGTCATCGCGAAGGAGATCGTTAGGGCATGGAGGATCGCGCCAAGGAGGTCCACTGCGGCCATTACCAGCGGCGCACGATCCCGCAGCGACGCGAACCCTCATCCTTCTTCGCGATCGCGCTCCAGACCTTCACACCCGTTGCGCCGACACCGCGACGGCGAGCGCGCGCCGGCGGCCGGGCAGGTAGTTCCAGGGCGGAGGCGGCGCGATGCGCTCGACCTCGGCAAGAACTGCGGCAGCTTCCGCGATCCGTCTGCGGTCGAGCAGGAATTCGGCTCGTTCGAGACGGAAGAACACCTTGAGCGGAGCGAATTCATGCGGATCGACCATCGCGATGGCGGCTCGGAACGCGGCATCGGCGGCATCGTGGTCCCCACCGGCGGCAAGGAAGTGAGCGCGAGCCCAGTCGGCCTCGGCAGTGCCTGAGACGTCCTGCGCGCCGCGCACGAACGCGGCTGCATCGGCCAGGTGTGCCGTGGCCTCAACGGTCTGGCCGACCCGGAGGAGATTCACTGCCAGGTGGCCCTCGATCTCCGAGCGATTCCAGCGCTCCCCGGTCCGGATGCTCTCGGCGAGGGCCCTCGCACCAGCGGCCACCGCCTCGACGTACCGGCCCTCTCCTTCCAGGATGTCCGCCATTCGTCGAGCCGCGGGCACGAAGCGGTTGCTGTCGCCATCGCCCGCGGCCTCGTCCGTGACCTCCGCGAGGATCTCGAGTGCCGCGCCGGAGTCTCCCGCGAACCAAGCGCCTGTCGCCTCGGATTGGCGAAGATCGCGCAGGAGCGCACGCAGGCCGAACCGACGCCCGATCTCGCGGGCCTCGGCGAGATAGTGGGCCGCGAGGTCGAGCCGACCGGACAGCCGGGCGGCGCCCGCGACGCGCGACATGATCTGGGCCGCCTGGGTCGCGTTCCCCGCAGCCAGGGCGGCCTCGATCAGCGGCACGCCGCCTTCGATGAGCGCTGAGAAGTCACCGGCACCCCAATGGAATTCGAGACGTAGCGCGTCGACCTCGATGACCCCGGCCGCGTCGCCCGCGGCAACGCTGAGGTCGCGCGCCGCCATCAGCGCCGGGTCGATGTCGGCGATCGCGCCACCCCACATCTCGGCTACGGCGACGGTGCGCGCGAGGCTCGCGGCGCGACCGGCATTGCCGGCGTTCCGCGCCGCGGCAAGTGCCGCGATCGCCGCCGCTCGAGCTTCATCCCACTGGCCGGCGACCATGAGCGCGCGCACGCGCAGATACGCGATCCGGTCACGCAGATCCGCGTCGCCTGCGGCGGCGGCCGCCTGGTCCGCGATCCCGAGAAAGCGCTCCATGAGCGCGGGCTCGCCGCGCAGCTCCGCGCGCTCGGCCATCGCCGCCGCGGTCGCGCCCGCCTGGGCCGCACGAGGTACGAGCACGTCTCGACCCAGGCGAAGCTCGGCGCTGAGCGCGAAGGAGCGCTCGGCGTGATGCGCGATGAGGTCAATGAACTCGTGCCGCCGGTCCCCCATGGTGTCCTCGAGCCGCCGCGCGAAGCGATCGTGCAGCGCGGCGCGATCGAGCTTGGACAGTGACCCATACGCGACCTCTCGCACGAGCAGATGCTTGAACCGCATCGCGCCGGGCCCGCCGGTCTCTCGATCCTCGAGGATGAGGCCCTTGCGCTCCAGCGAGTCGAGGGCTTCCCGGATCGAGTCATCGTCGAGCGCGGCCACCTCCGCGAGGTCGAAGCGTTCGCCGACGATGCTGGCGATCTGTAGCGCTCGTTTCTCCGCTGGGCCGAGGCGGTCGATGGTCGCGGCAAGGAGCGCCACGATCGTCTCCGGGACCTTCGCGGCGGCGGCGTCGCGGGTCGCCCGCCACCGGCCGGCTTCGTAGACGACGAGGTGATCCTCGATGAGCATCCGCAGGAACTCCTCGCAGAACAAGGGATTCCCGTCGGACCGCGCGGCGATCTGCGCTCGGAGCGCGGTCGGCAGGTCGTCGATGTCGAGGAGACGGGAGATCAGCGTCGTCGTCTCGGCGACGTCGAGACCCTCGAGCGTCATCGTGGCCGCATTCGTCCGCCCGGCCGACCAGCCCGGATGCGTTTCGCGCAACTCTGGCCGGGCGATACAGACCAGCGTCAGCGGTACGCCACGCATTCGATCGAGGATCCCGTCGAGCACCTCGATGAGCGCGGGCTCGGCCCACTGCAGATCATCGATGACGATCACCGCGGATCGTTCTGCGGTGATCGCTTCCAGATAGCGCCGGAGCGCCCATCCGATCTCGGCGTGGACCCGGCCGGGCTGAACGTCGGGCACGGCGACTGCCGGCGATTCCAGACCAAGGAGCACGAGCATCCGCGCCCGGACGGGCGCGACGTCTGCGCCGGACAAGACCGTGGCGAGATGGGCCTCGAGGCTCTCGATCTCGCTGGCCCGATCGGCCGCCGCCGGGATGCCGGCGCGCGCGCGAAAGATCTCGATCAGCGGCCAGTACGTGATGCCTGCGCCGTAGGGAAGGCAGCGGCCACGCATGACGACCGAATCGTTCCGCAGCCGCGCGAGACACTCTCCGACGAGCCGCGATTTGCCGACGCCGGGCTCGCCCAGGAGCGTGACGACCTGGACCGCCCGATCACCGTTGGCCCTCTCGACCGTTCCGAGCAGCACCTTGAGCTCGCGGTCGCGGCCCACGAGCGCAGCCCGCATCGCTGGCAGACCGCGAGCCTGATCGGGGAGCGCGCTCTTCGCGCGCATCGCGATGAACGCGCGTAACGGCGCGGTCTTCCCTTTGGCCACGATCGGCTCG
>DATCQC010000069.1:0-6912 GCA_036569685.1 Candidatus Limnocylindria bacterium
TCGTGGAGCTCACGACGCGCACGCCGTTCTCGGGGCGCGCGGGCGCGGAGCTGCGGCGCTGGCTCGCGCGCGCGGGCATTGGCGAGGAGGACCTGCCGTACCGGACGGCGATCACGAAGTGCTTCCCGGGAAAGGCGGCAGCCGGAGCGGGAGACCGCCGCCCGTCGCCGCCCGAGATCACGCTCTGCGCGCCGTGGCTCGAGGTGGAGCTCGCGCTCGTGCGACCCGAGATCATCCTGCTCGTCGGGACGCTCGCGATCGAGCGCCTGTGGGGAAAGGCCGCGCTGAGCGAGGTGGTCGGGCGATCGAAGCGGAGTGCTCAGCTGCGCGAGGCCCTGCTCATTCCGCTTCCGCACCCGAGCGGCGCGTCTCGTTGGCTGAACGACCCGGACAACCGGGCTCGGCTCGAGCGCGCACTCCAGCTGATCGGGCGATCCTGGCGGGCATTGCCGCCTCTTGACGCTGCAGGTAGAGTGCACTCACGCAGGTGATGCTCGTAGCAGCTGTTCCCGCAGGAGGTGCAGTGTCCACGTTGTCGGACGACGCTGAGTTCCTAACGACCGACGAGGTGGCCAAGCGCCTGCGTGTCCACCCCACGACCATCTTGCGCCGCCTCGGCGCAGTGGACGACGCGGATCCGGAGCGCATTCCCGCGGTCCGGGTCGGTCGGATCTGGCGCATCCCGCGACGCGAATTCGAGGAATGGCTCGCTCGCTCCAGCCAGGCCGGTCGAATGACCGGGCGGCAGCGGCGGCTGTTCTGAACGCTGGACGCGCCGATCACTTTTCGAGGAAGGGAGGTGACCTAAATGCCGGCGAAGAAGAAGGCTGCCAAGAAGACCGCTAAGAAGAAGGCGAAGAAGAAGTAGCTCTGACCTCGTGACGGCGGCGCCGCGGGCGGGCGGCGCTGGCCGGACTTTCGTACTGGTACGTATTCACTCTTCAGTAACCGCGCGATAACGACGCTCGAGTCAAGGGCGTTGGCCCTCATGGATGAGGAAGCTCGCTCTCGCAGCGCTTGCCCTGCTCTTGGCCCTGCCGACCGTGGGTCTGAACGCGCGCCCGGCTGCGGCCATGACTGCGGCCGACGTGGACGCTACGCAGTCCACCGTGCAGGCGGACATGCTCCAGACCCTGAACGACCATCGCGCGTCGGTCGGCGCGCCAACGATCGCTGCCGACACCCGCGTGAACGCCGCCTCGCAGAACCACGCCAACTACAGCTCCGCGAACGGCTATATGGGTCACTACGAGACGAGCGGCCTCCCGTACTACACCGGCTACGCGCCGCGCGACCGGCTCACCGCCGCCGGGTGGACGGCGACGTTCGTGAGCGAGGTCGCGACCGGCGGCCCGACCGGGATCGCCGGCGTGAACCAGCTCTGGGACGCGCCCTATCACCGGCTCGGCATGATGCACCCGAATTCCGTATCGACGGGCTGGGGCTTCTCGACGATCGGAAGCCGTGCCTCGACCGTCGGCGACTTCGTCTACGACTTCAGCAAGCGTCCCGTGGACTTCGTGCGCTCCCCGGCCGCGGGCCAAACGGGCATTCCGACGAGCTGGAGCGGCGGCGAGTCGCCGAGCCCGTTGCCGGCCGGCGTCTCCGGCCCGGTCGGCTATCCGATCATGGTCGTCTACTCGGCCGGCCAGGGCGTCACGATGCGCGCGGCGGAGATCGTCGCGCCGGATGGCTCGCGGGTCCCGCTCTACTACGCGCCGCAGCAGTTCGAGTACGACTACCAGGTCATCATCCCGCAGAAGCCGCTCGCCGCGGGGACGACCTACCACGTCCGGTTCGACATCAACGTGAACAGCGCGATGGTGACCAACGAGTGGGACTTCACCACCGCCGGCGCGGGCAGCACGAGCCTCCCCGCGTCGCCGACCTTCCACGCGGCGTTCCAGAGCGAGAGCGCGTGGCCGACGCTCGCGGCGGGCACGTCCACGTCGCTCACGGTGAGGTTCCAGAACACCGGCACCGCCACCTGGCAGAAGGGTGTCGCCGGCAAGCAGGCGAACCTCGGCCTCAACGGCGACACGCTCACGTTCGCCGCCCTCGGCATGAATGACGGCTGGCTCTCGGGCAACCGGCTCGCGACAACAACGGAGAGCACCGTCGGTCCCGGCCAGACGGGCACGTTCACGTTCAACGTCCGCGCGCCTACGACGCCCGGCACCTATCGCCTCCCACTGCGCCCGGTGATCGACGGGGTGACGTGGATGGAGGACTCCGGCGTCTTCATGGTCATCGTGAGCACGTCGAGCTACCACTCGAAGTGGGTGTCGCAGTCGCCCTACCCGACCCTCCAGGCCGGCCAGATCAGCTCGCCGCTGACGCTCGTCTTCACCAATACCGGCTCAAGCCCGTGGGTGAAGGGCGTGCTCGGCCAGGAAGCGCGCCTCGGCATCAACCTCGATGACGTCACCTGGGCCGCGCTCAGCGTCAACTGGCCCTACGCGAGCCGCGTGGCGACGCAGACCGAGGCCACCGTCGCGACCGGTCAGAACGCGACGTTCACGTTCCAGGTGAAGGCGCCCGCGACGCCCGGTGTGTATTCGATCCATCTGCGTCCCGTGATCGACGGGGCCACGTGGATGGAGGACCAAGGTGTCTTCCTCATCGTCACCGTACTGCCCTAAGGGACCCTGAACCCGAGGGCCCTGCGGCTCACGCGGGGCCAGCCCTCGTTCGCCTGATCACTCCTCGGTGAACACGACCTCGTAGGTCTCGCGGCAACGCGGGCAGCGCACCGATGCGGCGTACGGCGGGTTCGGCGGAACGTCCGAATGCTCCCGGGTCACGAACCGCGGCCCGACGTGTTCGCCGCAGAACGGACACACGGTCTGGTACGCGAGGAAGTCATGACGGCGCGCGGTGATCCGCCGGCCTTCGGCGCCTCGCGTTCGCATGCGGGCTATCTTAGGGACGTGGCTGCGCCGGGACCCGCTGCGAGCGACAAGAGACCGAAGGGTCGCACGAAGATCGCGACCGAGACGAAGACGCTCAAGGTCGGTGACCCGGCGCCGGACTTCACGCTCCGCGCGCACGACGGCCGCACGATCACGCTCTCGACCCTTCGGGGCCAGCGCGTCGTCGTCGCATTCATGGCCTTCGCGTTCAGCGGTACCTGAAACCACGAAGCTCCGGCGCTCGCGTCGCTCCAGCAGCGATATGAGGCGGGGACGACCCAGGTCGTGGGTATCACGTGCGATTCGGTCTATGCCCTGAAAGCGTGGGCGGAGCAGCTCGGGATCACGAGCTACCCGTTCTGCTCGGACTTCTGGCCCCACGGCGCGATCTCACGGCTGTACGGCGTATTCAACGAGGAGATCGGCCGGCCCGAGCGCGCGATCGTCGTCGTGGATGCACAGGGGGTCGTCCGGTACATCGACGTACACACGCTGCGCGAGGTGCCCGACGAGGAGGAGATCGCCGAACAGCTGCAGAAGCTCCCGCCTACCGCGTCGGGATGAGGTAGGCCCTGCCCTCGTCCGCGATCGTGAAGCGCACGACGTCGCCGACGTTCGCCGGCAGGCTCTCGCCCTTCACCAGGAGCGCGGCGCCACAGTCCACGACCGTGATGTCGCCGGTCTCGGACACCGTTCCGTCGACGACCGCACCCGGTGCCACGAGGTCGCCGCTGACGCCGGCACCCGCGCCGGCGGTCACGCCCTTCGCCGTGTACTCGATCGCCATCGTCACACGATCGCCGATCGCCAGGCGGGCCTTGCGGACCGCGCCGGTCGCGTCCTTGCCGCGCAGATCGAGCCGCTCGCCGAGCTCGCCCGCGCGCATCGTGACGACGATGTCGCCGCGCGTCCCGTCGAGCGCGATGACGACCCCGCGCGACGCGCGCTGGCGCCATTTCTCGATGAACGCGAGCTGATCGAAGTCCAGCACGTCGATACGATATTCGCGTGGGTGTGCGGGCGGCGTTCTTCGACGTCGGCGACACGCTCGTGGAGCACTGGGCACCGCCGGAACAGCGTCTCCCGCTCATCAAGCAGGACCTCATCGAGGCGTTCGGGACTCGAGAGTGGTTCGATGCGCTCGTGGCGGCGGATCTCGAGCGATTCGACGCGGTCCGGCAGGACACGAATCGCTGGTATGAGGAGTGGTTCGCCGCGCAGGGGATCGAGTGCGACATCGAGGTGGACCGGCTCCGATCGGCGTTCGCCGTTCCGCTGGATCTCGTCTCGACCCCGGTACCCGGCGCTGCCGATGCGGTGCGGTGGTGCAAACGCCAGGGACTGCGGATCGTGCTCGTGACGAACACGCTCGCCCGTGGGGACACCGAGGTCATGCGGGACTGGCAGCGCGCCGGCCTGGCCGACGCCATCGATGGGATCGGCAGCTCACACGACGTGGGCTGGCGGAAGCCACATCGCGCGATGTTCGATCGGGCTCTCGAACTCGCGGCCGTCCGGCCAGGCGAGGCGTTCATGGTCGGCGACAACCCGATCGCCGACGTGCGTGGCGCGCAGGCCGTCGGCATCCGGGCCGTTCTTCGACGCACCGGGGCCTATCCGCTGCCGCCGGACGTCCATCCGGACGCGGTCATCGACCATCTTTCCGAGCTGCCGGCCATCGTGACCCCTTGGCTGTAGCCCGGCCACGTGCTACAAACCGATTGTTGACTCACCAGGTCGGAAATCCCGGTAACCTGATTTCCCGCGGTCCCGATTGCTTCGGGCTCACCTGCTGGTGTCCCTAGGCCGCTGAGTCCCAGCGGCCTGCCCTCGCCGACACCAGGTAAGCAACCCCGTCAACCATTAACGAGTAATTGAAATGAGGCTCTTCATGTCCGGCTATGCCCATCCCGAAGCGCTCGTCGAGACCGATTGGCTCGCCGAGCACGCAAGCGATCCGAACGTCCGCGTGTTCGAAGTCGATGTCGACACCTCCGCGTACGAGCAGGGCCACGTCGACGGCGCGATCGGGCTCAACTGGAAGATCGATCTCCAGCAGCGTCCGGTGCGCGATCTCCTGTCCAAGCCCCAGCTCGAGGCGTTGCTCAGGGCGAGCGGGGTCACGCCGAGCACGACCATCGCGGTCTACGGCGACAACAACAACTGGTTCGCCGCGTGGTTCTTCTGGCTCCTCAAGTACTACGGCCACGCCGACGTGCGCCTCGTGAACGGTGGGCGCACGAAGTGGCTCGCGGAGCAGCGTGGGGTGACGACGGCCGTGTCGGCGTATCCCGCCAGCACCTACGCGGCGAAGGATCCGGTGACGTCGGTGCGGGCGCTCCGTGAGTACGTGCTCGAGACCGTCCACAAGAACGGCAAGAAGCTCGTCGACGTTCGCTCGCCCAAGGAGTTCTCGGGCGAGCTCCTGGCACCGGAGAACCTCCCACAGGAGGGCGCGCAGCGCGGCGGTCACATCACGGGCGCCGTGAATGTCCCGTGGGCGAGCGCGGTGAGCGAGGACGGACGATTCAAGTCCGCGGACGACCTGCGGCGCATCTACGGCGCAAAGGGTCTCGACGGATCGAGCGAGACGATCGCGTACTGCCGGATCGGCGAGCGCAGCTCCCACACGTGGTTCGTCCTCACGTACCTGCTCGGCCACGAGAACGTGCGGAACTACGACGGCAGCTGGACGGAGTACGGCAGTCTCATCGGCGCGCCGATCGAAAGCGGTAGCTAGCATCCGGCGCGCGTGAGCGCGCACCTGTTCCACGGCGGACGGATCCACGTCGGCGACGGCACCAGCGCGGAAGCGCTGCTCGCCGTCGACGGCGTCGTCCGGGCCGTTGGGCGCGCCGCCGATCTCGCGAAGGCGCACGGCGGTGCGGAGCGGGTCGACCTCAACGGTGGGCTCATGACCGCCGGCTGGCACGACTCGCACGTCCACTTCACGTGGTGGGCGATCCAGATGGACCAGATCGACCTGCGCGACGAGCCGACGGTCGAGGCGGCGCTCGGCCGCATCGCCGAGCACGCGCGCGGCCTGCCGCGATCCGGCTGGGTCCAGGGCGGCCGGTTCGACAAGAACCGGTGGGGCCGCTGGCCGACGTCCGCGGAGCTCGATCGCGCGACCGATGGACGCCCGGCGGCGCTGCGCAGCCGGGATGGGCACGCGCGGTGGCTCAACACCGCGGCCATGCGCGCGGCGGGGATCGATGCGCGCACGGAGGACCCGGCCGGCGGTGCCATCGAGCGCGACGCATCGGGCGCCCCGACCGGCATCCTCAAGGAGAACGCGAATCGACTGGCCGATGCGGTCGTGCCGCCACCCACGAGCGACGACTGCTTCGCCGCGATCGAGCGCGGCCAGCGCGAGGCCCACCGCCGCGGTATCACGGCGATCGAGGATCTCGAGCAGGCCGCGGCGTTCAGCGCGTTCCAGCGCCGCCGCGACCGCGGTGACCTTCGACTGCGGGTCGCGATGGGCATCCCGCACGCGAGCCTCGATTCCGCGATCGCGCTGGGGCTGCGGAGCGGCCTCGGCGACGAGTGGCTTCGCGTCGGGCATCTGAAGATCTTCACCGACGGCGCGCTCGGCTCGCAGACCGCTGCGCTCGAGGAGCCCTATGAGGGCACCGCCGACCGTGGGCTCCTGACGATCGATCCGGCCACGCTCGGTCCCGACGTGATCCGCGCGGCGGAGAACGGCATCGCGGTCGCCATCCACGCGATCGGCGACCGCGCGGTGCGCGTCGCCCTTGATGCCATCGCGCCGACGCGGGCAACGCATCCCGCGCTCCGCCAGCGCGTCGAGCACCTGCAGCTCCTGCGACGCGAGGACATCGCGCGGTTCGGAACGCTCGGCGTCATCGCCTCGATGCAGCCGATCCACGCGACGAGCGACCGCGATCTCGTCGATCGGTACTGGGGAGCGGATCGCGCGGCGCGCGCGTACCCGTGGCGGCAGCTGCTGTCGGCCGGCGCGCGGCTCGCCTTCGGC
>DATCQC010000070.1:0-3070 GCA_036569685.1 Candidatus Limnocylindria bacterium
AGCCAGAGAAGCACCACATCATCAGCAACGCGTCGTGCACGACGAACGGCCTCGCGCCGGTGGCGAAAGTGCTGAACGACGAGTTCGGCATCGAGAAGGGCTTCCTCACCACCATCCACTCGAAGACCTTGACCCAGAAGCTCCTCGACACCGTCGCCAACGACCCGCGCGACGCACGGGCGGCGTCCGAGAACATCGTCCCGGCGGAGACCGGCGCGGCCCGCGCGGTCGCCCTCGTCATCCCCGAGCTCAAAGGCAAGTTCACCGGCATGGCGTTTCGCGTCCCGACGCCGACGGTGTCGGTCGTCGACTTCACCGCGGTGCTGAAGCGCGAGGTCACGAAGGAAGAGGTGAACGCCGCGTTCAAGCGCGCGAGCGAGGGCAGCCTCAAAGGCATCATGGCGTACACCGACGAGCCGCTCGTCTCGATGGACTTCAAGGGCGACCCGCACTCGACCATCGTCAGCGCGATGGACACGATCGTCCTTGGCAACATGGTGAAGGTCGTGTCCTGGTACGACAACGAGTGGGGTTACGCCTGCCGCCTCGCCGACATCACGGCGTTCGTCGCGTCGAAGCTCCGGACGAAGCAGCCCGCAGCCGCGACCGCGTAGCCCGTTGGGGAAGCGCACCATCGCGGAGCTCGACGCGAAGGGCAAGCGCGTGCTCGTGCGCGTCGACTTCAACGTGCCGATCGAGACGCCACCCGACATGCTCGCGGTCGTCGCAGATGACACGCGCATCCGGGCGGCCCTCCCGACGATCACTGCCCTACGCGAGCAGGGCGCGATGGTCGCGCTGTGCTCGCACCTTGGACGGCCGAACGGACCGGACCGGAAGCTCAGTCTCGCGCTCGTCGCGAAGAAGGTTGCCGAGCTCCTCGGTGTGCCCGTCCCGATCGCGCCGGATTGCATCGGACCGGAGACCAAGGAGCAGGTCCGCGAGCTCGGGCCCGGCGCCGTCCTCATGCTCGAGAACGTGCGGTTCCATCCCGAGGAGGAGAAGAACGACCCGGCGTTCGCGCGGGCGCTCGCCGACGGCTTCGACGCCTACGTCAACGATGCGTTCGGCGCGGCGCACCGCGCGCACGCATCGACGGAAGGGGTGGCTCGCCTTTTACCGGCTTACGCCGGACTCCTTCTTGATCGAGAAGTTCGCGTCCTGGGCTCGCTGCTTGCGTCCCCGGCCAGACCGTTCATGGCGATCATTGGCGGCGCGAAGGTGAGCTCGAAGATCGACGTGCTCAAGTCGCTGGTCAACAAGGCCGACGTGCTCGGGATCGGTGGGGGGATGGCGAACACGTTCCTCGCCGCGACCGGCACCGACGTCAAAGCGTCGCTCAGCGAGCCGGATCGCGAGGCCGACGCCCGTGCGATCCTCGCGGCCGCGAAGGCCCGTGGGACGGAGGTCCTGCTGCCCGTCGACATGCGTTGGTCGGGCGACAAGATCCTCGACATCGGCGAAGAGACCGAGCGGGAGTTCGCGGCGCACATCGCGACGGCCGGGACCGTGTTCTGGAACGGGCCGATGGGCCTGTTCGAGCAGCCCGAGTTCGCGCATGGGACCGAGGCGATCGCCCGCGCGATGGCCGACAGCGGCGCGGTGACCGTGGTCGGCGGCGGGGAGTCGGTGCAGGCCGTCGAGCAGCTCGGTCTCGCGGATCGCATGACGCATGTCTCGACCGGCGGCGGCGCGGCGCTCGAGCTGATCGAAGGGAAGAAATTGCCCGGGGTGGAGGCGATACCGAATGAGTGACGCCACGATCGAGATGATCCGCGCACGCGAGGTGCTCGATACCCGAGGTGACCCGACGGTCGCCGTTGACGTGTATCTCGCGAGCGGCGCGGTCGGCACGGCGATGGTCCCCTCGGGGGCCTCGACGGGCGCGCACGAGGCCTTCGAGCTGCGTGACGGTGACAAGAAGCGCTACGGCGGCAAGGGCGTCTTGAAGGCGGTCGGCAACGTCGACGACGTCATCGCGCCCGAGCTCATCGGCGAGCAGGCCACCGACCAGTCCGCGATCGACTCGGTGCTGCGCGAGCTCGACGGGACGCCCAACAAATCCCGACTCGGCGCGAACGCGATGCTCGGCGTGTCGCTCGCATGCGCGCGCGCCGCTGCGGCCGATGTCGGCCAGCCGCTGTACCGCTACCTCGGCGGACCGCTCGCGCGCACGCTGCCGGTGCCGCTCATGAATGTGCTGAACGGCGGCAAGCACGCGACCGACTCGGCCGATATGCAGGAGTACATGCTGGCGCCCCTCGGCGCGCCGTCGTTCAAGGAAGCGATCCGGATGGGCTCCGAGATCTTTCACGCGCTGAAGAAGCTGCTGCACGACCAGGGGATGGGGACGGCCGTCGGCGACGAGGGCGGCTTTGCGCCATCAGGCCTGACGTCGAACGAGCAGCCGATCGAGCTGATCCTCGGGGCGATCGAAGCCGCGGGCTACAAGCCCGGGTCCGACTGCGCGATCGCGCTCGACCCGGCGTCGACGGAGCTCTTCGCGAACGGCAAATACACGCTGGCTCGCGAGAAGGTGACGCTCGACAGCGCGGGCATGGTGAAGAAGTACGCGCAGTGGCGGGACAGGTACCCGCTCGTGTCGATCGAGGACGGCCTGGCCGAGGACGACTGGGACGGCTGGAAGGCGCTGACGAGGGCGCTCGGCGACCGGCTGCAGCTCGTGGGCGACGACCTGTTCGTCACGAACGTCGAGCGGATCCGCCGCGGCGTGAACGAGGGCTGTGCGAACGCGGTCCTCATCAAGCTCAACCAGATCGGAACGCTCTCGGAGACGATCGAGGCGGTCGAGCTCGCGCACCGCTCCGGCTACGCCGCCGTGATCTCCCACCGCTCAGGCGACACGGAGGACACGACCATCGCCGACCTCTGCGTGGCGCTGAACACCGGCCAGATCAAGACCGGGTCGCTCTCACGGAGCGAGCGCGTGGCCAAGTACAACCGGCTGATGGAGATCGAGCTGGAGCTCGGAGATGCCGCGCGGTACCCAGGGGCGGATACCTTCCCGCGCTTCGCGCGGGGTTAGCCTTTCTTCGCGGCCGCCGAGCGC
>DATCQC010000071.1:0-2560 GCA_036569685.1 Candidatus Limnocylindria bacterium
GCATCAGCACGACGATGTCCGGATCGGCCGCCGCCACGTCCGCAAGCGTCAGCTCGTGCGAGCGCGTGCCAGCCTCGCCGAGGACATCGTGACCGCCGGCGAGCGCGACCTGCTCGGGCACCCAATGCCCCGCATTGAACAATGGCGCGAGCCATTCGAGACACGCGACGCGCGGGCGCTGCGCGCCGGCGACGAGGAACCCGACGTGCGCGATCCGGGTGCGGAGGTCGGCGACCAGCCGCGCGGCCGCGTCGCGGCGTCCGAGCGCGATCCCAGCGCGGTCGATGTCGGCGAAGATGCCCTCGAGCGAGTCGCCATCGAGCGGCACGACCGTGGGCGCCGGATGGATCGTGGCCGGGACCTGCGCGATCGTCACCGCGCAGACCGCGCAGAGCGTCTGGCCGAGCAGCACATCGGGTCGCGCGGCCGCGAGCGCGACCGCGTCGAGGTGGAACGTGCTCTCGCCGCGCTCCGCGGCCTCGCGCACCTGCGCGTCGATCGCGAGGGCTGTCCGATCCCGGTGCGATCTCCGAACGCGTGACGCGCGGCAGCTTGCGCGCGGCCGGCGGAAAGTCGCAGTCATGCGTGACCGCGACGACGTTACCGCCCGCGCCGAGCGCGAAGGCGATCTCCGTGCCCGCGGGGACGAGTGACACGATGCGCACGCTCGTAGGCTAGGCCCGTGATCGAACGGGCCGTTTCGCTGACGATCGAGCGCGAGAGCGAGCTCGTCCGCGCGACATCCACACGGCAGCCGAAGGCATGGGGCGCGCTCGCGGCGAAGGGCGTGCTCGCGTTCCGCGAGCTCGCGGGCCGTGCGCCGACCGACGCCGAGCGCCGCGCGATCTGGTCCGGGCTGTGGCGCGCGACGGAGCAGGCGTCGGTCCGTGACTGATTGCGGGCACCCGATCGACCCACGCCATCACGCGACGTGCGCGGTGTGCGACGGTCTGGTCCTCTGCATCGACTGCGCGCGCACCCATCTCTGCACGAGCGAGTGCGCCGCGCGCGGCTGCCGCGCCGGCCTCTGTGTGAAGGAGGTCCGCGACGGTGTCGTCGCCATCGAGTTCGGGGTCCGCTGACCGGTACGCGGTCATGTGGTCCGGCGGCAAGGACAGCGCGCTCGCGCTCATGCGCGCGCGGTCACGGGGCCTCGATGCCGCCCGGCTGCTCAACATCTACGACCCGGCGTCGGATCGCGTGCGGTTCCACGCTACGCGCCGCGAGCTGATCCAGGCGCAGGCGGACGCGATCGGGATCGAGCTACGGCAGTTCGGCGTCGCGTGGGACGGGTACGAGGCGGCGTTCGGGGCGATGCTCGAGACGTTGCGCGAGGAGGGCTTTCGCGGCGTCGTGTTCGGCGACATCCACCTGGCCGACGTGCGCGCGTGGTACGAGGAACGAGTGCGGGCGGCCGGCCTCGAGCACGTCGAGCCGATCTGGGGCGAGCCGCCGGACAGGCTCGTCGCAGAGTTCGTCGCGAGCGGCAGCCGCGCGGTGATCACCTGCTGCGAGCTGCCGAAGCTGAGCGACCAGTGGCTCGGGCGCGTGATCGACGAACGGTTCCTTCAAGACATCCGGGTCACCGGCATCGACCCCGCCGGCGAGAACGGCGAGTACCACTCGTTCACGTTCGCGGGGCCGCTGTTCCGCGAGCCGCTCCGCTGGCGGCCCGGCGCCCGCCGGGCGGACGGCGACTTCGTCCAGCTCGACATCGAGCTCGCACCCTGACCCGCACCTCTGTGTAACGACCGAAAGCTCGGTAAACCTGGGCGCGCGGGTTTCGCGGGCGCGCTCCCGCACGTACCGTCGGAGGGTGACGGTCAGCGGCTTCGCGCTGTTCTCGCTCAACCAGCGCGACGCGGACCTCGGCGCCCGCGAGCGATTCACCGAGGCGCTGTCGACGGTCCGCGGCCCCGATGTCCTCGTGCTGCTCACCTGTCACCGGGCGGAGGTGCTCGCGGCGGACGCCGCGGACCCTGACGCGCTCGCCGAACGGCTCGGGACCGACCTTCCGGCGTCGGGACACCTGCGCACCGGTCGCGCCGCGGCGCTCCAGCTGCTCCGGGTCGTGTGCGGTCTCGACTCCGCGATCCGCGGCGAGGGGCAGATCCTCGGCCAGCTGCGGCGGACGTTCGACGCGGCGCGGCCGAACGGCCTCCGGCCGGAGCTCGCGCTCGCCGCGCGCCGCGCGCTGGAGCTCGGTCGTGAGCTTCGCCGCAGCACACCGCTCGGATCGGTCCGCCGCACGCTCGGCTCGCTCGCCGTCGACGCGGCGCTCGCGCAGCTGCCCGAGCCCGCGACCGCGACCGTGCTCGTGATCGGCGCCGGCGAGGTGGGCAAGCTCGCGCTTCGCGCGCTCGGCTCGCGCACGGGCGCGGTGATCGTCGCGAACCGCGACGCCGCGCGGGCCGCGGCCGTGGCCGCGGAGCACGGCGCAACGCCGATGCCACTCGAGCGGATCGACGAAGCGCTCGCCATCGCGGACGCGGTCATCGCGGCAGCGGACACGCGCGGGACCGTCCTGACGACGGATCGCCTGCGGACCCGGCTGGCCACC
>DATCQC010000072.1:0-1540 GCA_036569685.1 Candidatus Limnocylindria bacterium
GGTCGACGCCCGCCGATGTGGCGCGCCATCCGGCCGGCGCGGCAGCGTTGAAGAAGGCAGCCGCGAGGCGACTCCGATACGCGCCGTGGGCACAGACGAAGAGGACCGTGCGCGGCGTCGGCATCGCCCCAGGATGCGCCACTCGGCGTTTCTGCGAAGATGAACGCTCACCACGGGAGGTGCGGCATGCCGGCGACGCGCACGAAGAAGGCCACGAAGACCGCGCCAAAGACCAGGATCCAGAAATGGGTCTACCTGTTCGCCGGCGGCAAGGCCGAGGGCAACGCGAAGATGCGTGATCTGCTCGGGGGCAAGGGCGCCGGCCTCGCCGAGATGACCAACGCGGGCCTCCCGGTGCCTCCCGGATTCACCATCACGACCGCCGCGTGCAATGCGTACTTCAAGAACGGCAAGAAGCTGCCTCCGGGCCTCTGGGATCAGGTCGAGCGCGGCCTCGCCACCGTCGAGAAGGCGACGAAGAAGAAGCTCGGTGACCCGAAGGACCCGCTGCTCGTCTCGGTGCGCTCGGGCGCCGCGATGTCCATGCCCGGGATGATGGACACCGTCCTCAACCTCGGACTCAACGATCAGAGCCGCCAGGGTCTCGCGAACCTCACGAAGAACGACCGCTTCGCGCACGACGCGTACCGCCGGTTCATCTCGATGTTCGGCCGGATCGTGCTCGACATCGATGCGAAGAAGTTCGACGACGCGCTCGAGAAGCGCAAGCGTGCGCGGGGCGCGAAGTCGGACACCGACCTCGGGGCCAAGGATCTGGCCGCGCTCGTCGATGAGTTCAAGGCCATCGTCAAGAAGGAGACCGGGGAGCCATTCCCGACCGAGCCCCATGACCAGCTCCGCCTCGCGGTCGAGGCCGTGTTCGGCTCGTGGTTCGGTCAGCGCGCGAAGGACTACCGCAAGCAGTTCAAGATCTCGGACGACCTCGGCACCGCGTGCAGCGTCGTCACCATGGTGTTCGGCAACATGGGCGACGACTCCGGCACCGGCGTCGCGTTCACGCGCGACCCGAACACCGGCGAGAAGAAGCTGTACGGCGAATACCTCACGAACGCACAGGGCGAGGACGTGGTCGCGGGCATCCGCACGCCCGCGAAGATCGAGCAGATGAAGCGCGACATGCCGAAGGCGTACGCGGAGTTCGAGAAGATCGCGCAGCGCCTCGAGAAGCACTACCGCGACGCGCAGGACCTCGAGTTCACGATCGAGCGCGGCAAGCTGTACATGCTGCAGACGCGCTCGGCGAAGCGGACGGCGCGCGCCGCGATGAAGATCGCCACGGACATGGTGAGGGAGAGGCTCATCACCAAGGATGAGGCGATCCAGCGCGTCGACCCACTGCAGGTGGAGCAGCTCCTGGTCCCCGGCTTCGACCCGAAGGCCGTCGAGCGCGCGCGCAAGGATGGCCGCTTCCTCGCGAAGGGCCTGAACGCGTCGCCCGGCGCCGCGACGGGACGCGCGGTGTTCGATGCCGACCGCGCCGTCGCGCTCAAGGGCCAGAAGCAGCTCGTCGTGCTCGTCC
>DATCQC010000073.1:0-7626 GCA_036569685.1 Candidatus Limnocylindria bacterium
GGCCGGCGGCGCGGTCGGAGTGCCGGGCGCGCCGACGCCCGAGGCCAGGTCGCCGCAGGCTGCGGTGACGAACACGAGCATGGCGAGGCGCGCGAGACAAGGGCCCATGTGGCTGGAACGCCACGGCGGACGGAAAGTTCCGCCGGTCGCCCATATCCTCTGGTCCGGGGCCTTAGCTCAGCGGTCAGAGCGGCTGCTTTACACGCAGCGGGTCGGAGGTTCGAGTCCCCCAGGCCCCACCGCGGACCCGCGGTCGCTAGCTGACGACCATCCAGGGCATCGGCGGCAGCGGGAACAGCCGCACGTTCCGGCCGGCCAGGATGAGCGCATCGGCAAGTCCCTCGAGCCGGCCGAGCTGCGTCGCGAAGTAGTCGAGGCGCTCGCCGCCGCGAGTCTCGAGGTCGGCCTGTTCGCTGCCGCGCCTCGCGATGAGCTGCCAGAGCTCGAAGTAGTCGCGCGAAAGATCGTCGGCGTGGACGGTGAGCTGGGCATCGTACCGGCAGCGCGCCAGCCGGACGCTCGCCGCCTCGAAGGTCGTCAGCCTGCCGAGGGCAGCGAGGAAGTCGGCCCGCAGGCGGATGGCCTCATCGGTCCCGGCAGCGGCGCGCGACCGCCGGTAACCTCGGCCGCGGGCCTTGGCCTGCACCGAAAGCTCGCGGTGACGCTCGTCGATCCGCTGGCGGAAGCGCTCGCTACGGACCGCGGTGGTCGTCCAGACGACGGGTGCACGAGGTGGCATTCGCGACGATTATCCTGCGGCCCGAGCGGTGAACAAGACTGTTCGTGACGCACCGGACGTGCGAAAATGAATGAGCCCGACCTCGCGCGGTCGCTCCTCCGGTCCGCCAGGACCATCGCCGTCGTCGGCTACTCAGCCAAGCCCGACCGGCCGAGCAACTCCGTGTCCGCGTACCTCCGCCGCCACGGCTACCGGATCATCCCGGTGAACCCGCAGCTGCGCGGCGCGACGGTCGAGGGCGAGCGGTCGTACGACCGGCTCGTGGACATCCCCACATCCCTGCAGGTCGACTTCGTCGACGTGTTCCGTCGCGGCGAGTTCCTCGACGCTGTGGTCGACGACGCGCTGGCCAGCGGCATGAGCGCGCTGTGGTTCCAGCTCGGGCTCGGCAATCCGGACGCCGCCCGGCGCGCCGAATCGATGGGGATGCGGGTCGTTTGGGATCGGTGCACCGCGATCGAGCATCGTGAGCTCGGCGCTGGAGGCTAGCTCACCACCGGGAGCGCGGCGTGAGGGCGACCTCTTTCGTCACGTCCTCGCCCCTCGCGACCTTTGCCCAGAATGGGTCGAGCTCGAACCGCGCGTTCGCGATCCGAAGGGTCGCGATGAGCTGCTCGAAGTCGCGCAACCGATACGCCTTCGTATTCACCTTGACCGTTGTCGCACGGCCGCGCGCGACGAAGTGGGGCGCCGACACGCCGGAATGCGCGCCGGGGTAGCGCTTGGCATCCACGCGCTGCAGCGAGCCGGTCACGACGCTTTCCCGATGCATTCCGGAGAGGGTCCGGTGCACGAGCTCGTCGCCCTCGACGCGCAGATCCGTGAAGTACGCGTAGTTAAGGACGGTGAGCGCGTTCAGCGCGAGCAGCCCGATACCGATGCTCATCATCACGCCGTCGTGGCCGGCGACCCCGCCGACGAGCACTGCGAGGCCGGCGAGCGGGAACAGGGTGTACGAGGGCCAGAGGAGCATGAGATCGGGCCGGACGCTCGTCACGCGCGAAGTCTAGGCGCCGGTCTCGGCGACCGGCGCGATCGCGAGGCGTCGGTCGACGTCCCTGAGCGCGGCACGGATCGGCGCGGCGGCGGCGGCGCGCTCGTCGTCCTCCATCAGGACATCAGGACCGTCGAGCTCCGCGAGCCGCGCGAGATAGAAGTCGTGCAGCGCACGCAGGGCGTCGCGGATCGGAAGCGGGCGATACGTCACACCCGTCGTTTCGCACGCGATCCGGTACTCGAGCTCGGTCGGGCGGTAGCAGCTCCGGCATACGAAGAGGTGGATGCCGATGCCATTGCTCAGGACGCGCGCCGGATGCGCGTCCGCGGCGATGTCCTCCGCGCGGCAGCGGGGGCAGCGGGTGACGCGCACCGGCGCATTGTCGCTGGCACGAGCCATGCTTCGTTGCTTGGCAGATGAAGCGTCAGGTGGGCGAGCGAGCCGAGGCCGCCGCGACCGCCGAGGAGCGGGTCGATGAGGCCGCGGAGCGAGTTTCCCCGTTCAGAGCGTGGTTCGGCCATGTCGCGACGAAAGTGTCGGATGCGATGGGCTCGGTCTGGACCTTTGGCGTTGCGATCGCCTTGATCCTCGTTTGGTTCGTGAGCGGGCCGGTATTCGGGTTCTCCGACACATGGCAGCTCATGGCGAACACGTTCACGACGCTCGTCACGTTCCTCATGGTCTTCCTGATCCAGAACACCCAAAACCGGGACGCGAAGGCCACCGAGCTGAAACTCGACGAGCTGATCCGAGCGATCGGCGACGCGAGGAATCAATTTCATCGGCGCCGAGCTCGAGCCGGAAGAGCAGATCGAACACGAGAAGCGGGCGATGGAAGCGGAGAAGGACAAGCCGAGTCCAGCATCCCAGCCGGCCCAGCCCGGCGCGCGCAACGGCACGCCACACGACGGGGAGCCGGCCGAACACCGCTAGGACATCGCGGTGGCCGTTTGACCCCCTTGTCGCGACTCCGGGTATCTGCGCATAAGGGAGCGTGGCCGCAGGCGAGGGCAAGGGGTGGGCGAAGGGCCGGTCCGCGAAGGACGATCCGCGGATCTCACGGGCGGCGGCCGGGCACCGGGGCAAGCAGTACGTAGCGCGCGTGCCGCCGAGCGAGGACGGCCGTCGGAGGTCGCCCGTGGCCAAACCACAGTGGACTCCACGCCTGGCGTACGCGATCGGCTTGATCGCGACCGACGGAGGGATCATCCGTGGCCGCAACTTGGGATTCCCCAGCGCCGACCGCGAGCTCGTCAGACACCTCCTCGCCTGCCTCGGCAAGAAGAACAAGATCAGCCGGATACGCGGGCGGACCGGTGGCACCTACTACGGCACCCAGATCGGCGATGCCGCATTCTGCCGCTGGCTCATGAGCATCGGGATCGAGGAGCGGAAGAGCCTGACGATCGGACCGCTCGACGTCCCGGACGAGCATCTCTTCACGTTGACTCGCGGCCTACTGGACGGAGACGGCTCGATCATCAACAAGACGACGCGCGCGGACGTCGGTCGGCGCGACGACTATTACTGGGAATATCTGCAGACCAAGTTCGTCTGCGGTAGTCGTCCGCATCTCGAATGGCTGAAGGGGCGATTGAAGAGGTCGTTAGGCATCGACGGGTTGATCATTACTCGTGCAGCACGAGGGAACAGACACGCGTCCTATACGCTGCGCTACGGCAAGATCGCGAGCCATCGATTGCTGCCGCACATCTACCGCGACACATCCGCACCACGGCTCTCCCGCAAGTGGCGTACATGGGCCGGCTACGTGAAGCGACATCCCGGTCTGGGCCTTGATAAAATGTTCTTCCCCGCCCAGGTGGTGAAACGGTAAACACAACAGTCTGAGGGGCTGTCGCCTGAAAAGGTTTGCGGGTTCAAGTCCCGCCCTGGGCACCGATCAGCGGATCACAGCACCCGCTTCGCCCACCGTCCGCTCCTGAACCGCAGCGCGAGGATAATCGCGCGCACGTAATAGTCGACGAGCACGGCGAGCCAGATCCCGGCGAGGCCGAGCCCGAGTGGGAACGTGAACAGGATCGCGAGCGGCAAACGGACCACGAACCAGTTCACGATCGTGGTCGCGAGCGTGAACCGCGTGTCGCCCGATCCACGCAGCGCTCCACCCATCGTGAAGTTCACGGCTTGGGCCGGCTGCGCGAAGCCGATGACGACCAGCGCACCGACGCCGGCGGTGATGACACCCTGGTCGTTCGTGAAGAGGCCGAGGAAGAACCGCGGGAACAGCGCGAGGATCGCGCCCACGGCGGTCGTCCAGAGGATCGCCATCCGGGTCGACGCCCACCCGGACCGCATCGCCCGACGCGGGTCGCGCATCCCGAGTGGCTGCCCGACGAGCGCGGCCGATGCGGCCGAGAAGCCGACGCACGGCAGGAACGACAGCGACTCGAGCTGCCCGACGAGCTGGTGCGCGGCGTAGGCCTCGGTCCCAAGCCGGAACGCGAGGAAGCCGAGTGCCAGGATCCCGATGCTGAAGAGGAACGATTCGCCGGCCGAGTAGCCGCTGATCGACGCGAGCGAGCGCATCGTCGTGCGCTCGAGGCGCCACGAGCCACCGGCCACGCGCAATCCCGCGATGCCTCGCCAGAGCAGCAGCATCGTGCCGGCCCAGAACAGCACGCTCACGAGGATCTGCGCGTACGCGGCGCCCATGATCCCGAGGCCCGCGACCGTCACGAGCAGGTACGTCGCCGGCACCGTGAGGGCCGACCCGCCGAACGAGAGCCACATCGGCGTGCGCGTGTCACCGGCCGCGCGCATCGCGGAGACACCGATGATCGAGATCGTCTGGAACACATTCAGCCCGCCGATGAAGGCGAGATACGGAGCGCCGGCGGAAGCGACCGCCTCGTCGGCGCCGATGAGACCGAGCAGCGTTTTGGCGAAGATCGCGAACAGCGCGCCGGTGAGGAGGCCAAGGGTCGCGCCGAGGACGAGCGACTGGCGGACGACGTTCGATGCCGCGTCGGCACGCCGCTCCCCCATCCGCCGGCTGACGAGCGCCACCGTACCGATCGAGAGCGCGTTGAAGACCGGGAACAACAGGAACGTGAACTGGAGGGACGCACCGACGGCGGCCGTGGCGATCGCACCGAGGTGACCGATGAACGCGATGACGACGGTCTGGCCGCTGGCCCGAATGAGCTGCTCGATGATGCCGGGCCACGCGAGCTGGAAGGCGGCGCGGCCGGGACTGAGGAGGGCGAGCTCCGCCGCCCGGGTCAGGGGCTGCGCCGCGTCGACGCCCTCGACCGCCTCCGCTTCCGTCACGCGACCGCGACGCCGTGGCCGGCGGCCACCTCACCCACCTTCCACGCTTCCACGCCGTGCTGCGTGCGCGCGACGTCCCACCTGTCCGCGTGCGCGGCCGGGACGCCGAGGAGCAGTCCGCCCGAGGTCTGCGGATCGAGCAGCAGGCGCCGCGTCGCATCGTCGATCGCGTCGGCGAACCGCACGTGCCCCTCACCCACGTAGTACGACGTGTTGCGCTCGAGGCCGCCGAAGCTCACCCCGCGCTCCGCATGTGCGCGTGCGCCGGGCAGCAGCGGCACCGCGCTCGCATCGATCGTGATCCCGAGGCCCGAGCGCTCCGCCATCTCGTGCGCATGGCCGACCAGCGCGAAGCCGGTCACGTCGGTCGCGGCGTGCAGCCCCGCCTCGACGGCCGCTCGGGAGGCGGCGCGACTCAACGTGACCATCGACGCGACCGCGGAGGCGAGGTCCTCCGGCGCGAGGTCGCCGTTCTTGTGCGCCGTCGCAAGGACACCGGTCCCGATCGGCTTGGTGAGCCAGAGCGCGTCGCCGGCGCGGAGCGCGCCTTTCGTCAGCAGCCGATCGGGATGCGCGCGTCCGGTCACCGCGAGCCCGAACTTCGGCTCCTTGTCGATGACCGTGTGGCCGCCCGCGATGACGCCACCGCCCTCGGCGATCTTGTCCACGGCGCCCTGCATGAGGCGTTCGAGCGGGTCGAACGAGAGATCGTCGGGCCACGCGACGACGTTGAGCGCGAACAGCACCTCACCACCCATCGCGTAGACATCGGACATCGCGTTCGCGGCCGCGATCGCGCCCGCGGCATACGCGTCGTCGACGATCGGCGGGAAGAAGTCGACGGTCTCGATGATCGCGACGTCCGGGGCGACGCGGTACACCGCCGCGTCGTCGGCCGCCTTCAGGCCGACGAGCAGCTCCGTGGGATCGCGCTGCGTGGCGAGGGGGCGCAGGACCTGCGCCAGTGGGCCGGGGCCCAGCTTCGCCCCTCAGCCGGCGCAGGACGATAGGCTGGTAAGGCGCACGTCATGGCGGTCGGACACGGATCGAGGATATGCGCGCTACGCGCTCTTCGCGCTCCGGTACTCGGTGATCACGATGCCCGATGCGAACCGCTTGGTGTCCGTCAGCTCGAGCACGCGCTTGGTGTTCCCATCGATGAAGAGTCGCCTGCCCTTGCCCAGGACGATGGGGTGAACCATGAACCGGTACAGGTCGATGAGGTCGTCCTGCATCAGCGCATTGAACAGCTGGCCGCTCCCGGAGAGCAGCAGATCCTTCCGGGCGCTGCTTTGAGCTTTGCGGATCTCCGCGGCCACGTCGCCCGTGATCAGCCGTGACCCGGACCAGTCCGCCGTCTTGAGGGTCGACGACACCACGTACTTGGGCATGGTGTTCATCTTCACCCCGAACTCGCCGGTGCCCTGCATCGTCGGCCAGGCGGCCGCGAACCCGTCGTAGGTCTTGCGCCCGAGCAGCAGGGCGTCGGTCGCCTGGAGCTCGTCGAACTTGAACTTCTGCGCTTCCTCGTTGAAGAACGGGCCGGACCATCGACCGGGCTCCTCGAACACGCCATCGAACGACAGGTACTCGGTCGCGACGAGCCTCATCTCGTGCCTCCAGTGATATCCCGCCGCGGCACCGGCACCTTCGACGGTCCTAGAGACCGGTCGGCGGCGTGCGGATGCCCGTGTACCAAAGGCCGATCGCGAGCGCGATGAGCAGGACCGCGAGCGCGAAGTACGAGAGGCCGCGGCCGCGCCGGAAGAGCACGATGAGCAGGAGAAGCCCCGCGGCGGCGATGAGCGTGAGATCGAGCACGAGGAAGAACAGCTGCATCAGATCACGTTGTGCTCGACCACGAGGGCCCCGCGGGCGAACCGGTCGAAGCGAAGGGCCGACACGTCGACGCTCGTCGGCTCGCCGCAGACGAGCTGCGCGACGATCTCGCCTGCGGCCGGCGCGTGCATGAGCCCGTGGCCCGAGAAGCCGGCCGCGCAGACGAAGCCGCGCACCTCATCGACGGTGCCGAGGATCGGATGACGGTCGGGCGTGTCCTCGTAGAACCCGGCCCAGCCGGTCTTCACGGTGGCCTGCTCGAGCACCGGCAGCCGCCCGAGCGCGTGCTCGATGACGGTCGGCAGGAAATCCCAGTTGACGGAGTCGTCGAAGCGCGGCGGATCGGCGGGATCGGCCATCCCGAGGAGCACGCCGCCCGACTCGCGATGGAAGTAGAGACCGGAGGCGAACTCGATGGTCAGCGGGAACTCGTGATCGAGGCCGGGGACCGGCCCGGTCACGAAGATGTGGCGTCGCAACGGCGCGATCGGGAGCGCGAGGCCGACCATCGCGCCGACCTGGGCGCCCCAGGCGCCGGCAGCGTTCACGACGGTCCCGCACTCGATCCTGCAGGGTTACGTCGCGCGCGCGCGCGAACGGGGCGTCGAATTCCGCGAGGGCGCGCCGGCGCGCGCGATCGATGTCGCCGGCGGTCGGGTCGTAGCGGTGCGTGCGGGTGATGAGCGGATCGAGTGCGGGACCGTCGTGAACGCTGCCGGCGCCTGGGGCGCCCAGGTCGGCGCGATGGTCGGCCTCG
>DATCQC010000074.1:0-5346 GCA_036569685.1 Candidatus Limnocylindria bacterium
GTGCTGGTATCACTGCTCCGGGGCGAGGTGGTGCTCCCGTACGCGGTCGAGGTCGATCAGCAGATCCATCAGGGTCTACGACCAGGTCTATCACCGCGCCGCGCTCGATCCGATCGTCGCGGACCGGTTGCGCTTCGACCACCGCTGGATCATCAGCAAGCGCCCGATCGTGATGACCGGCGGCGAGCTCACCCTGGAGACGCTCGATCTCATCTACGACGACAGCGCGAAGTTCTACGAGGCGCCGTTCCAGATGAAGGCGAACGGCGGGATCTTCATGGTCGACGACTTCGGCCGGCAGCGCGTGTCGCCGAAGGACCTCCTCAACCGCTGGATCGTGCCGCTCGAAAAGCGTGTCGACTACCTGACGCTCCACACGGGGAAGAAGCTCGAGATCCCCTTCGACATGCTCATCATCTTCTCCACGAACCTCGATCCGGCGGACCTCGTCGACGAGGCGTTCCTGCGGCGGATCCGCTACAAGATCGGCATCGAGGCGCCGACCGTCGCGCAGTACGAGGAGATCTTCAAGCGCATGTGCGAGCGCAAGCAGATCGAATACCGGTCCGACGCGATGTCGCAGATCCTCGCGCACTACCGCCGCAAGAACCTCGGGCTGCGGTCGTGCCATCCGCGAGACATCCTCGAGCAGCTCACGGACACGGCGCGGTTCCTCGGTCGTCCGGCCCAGCTCACCCCGGACCTCATCGACATGGCCTGCGAGTCGTACTTCGTGTCCCTGGACCCGTCCGGCTCGCCTCATGGTGCGTAGCTGATCCATTTGACGTAGCGCGCTGACCCCAGTGCGGGGGATGCCGGCGTCCGCCCGTGGCGGCATCATTTCGGATGATGGACCTCCGTACGAGGATCGTGATGCGCGCCATTGTCGTGGCCGTCGTCGGACTCGCCGCGATCGCGGTGATCCTCTGGCTCGACCGCGTTACGCCGAACTACTACTCGTTCGAGATCTTCTACATCATCCCGATCCTCGCGGTCACCGTGCTTGGCGGAGCGGTCGCCGGCGGAGTGATCGGCGTCGTCGCGGCGATGGCATGGACGTTCGACACGATCCAGGAGGATGGCTTCGCGCCATCGGCGATCGCTTTGAACATGGGCACGCGTGTCCTGATCTTCATCGGGGTGGCGATCCTGGTCGATCTCTACCGCAAGCGCGGCGCGCGTTTGGCCGTGATCGACCAGCATCGCGAGGACTCGCTCGCGCTCATCGCGCACAAGCTCCGTCAGACCGCGACGCGCATCGGCTCCGTCACCGGCGCGATCGCGTCGCGCCGCGATGCGGACGGGATCGTGAACGAGGCGCGCATCGCGCTCGACCATCAGGCTCGCGAGCTCCAGCGCATGGCCGAGGACGTCCTCGATATGAACGTGCTCGAGGCGCGCCGCTTCCGAATGGACCTCACTGACGTCGACCTCGGTGAGCTCGTCACCGACGTCGCGCGCGAGATCGGCCGTGGCCAGGTCCAGCTCGTCCTGCAGGCCGAGCCGGTCATCGTCGAAGGTGACGCGGATCGGCTGCGCGTCATGGTCGGCCACCTCATCGCGAACGCGGTGAAGTACTCGCCCGCGGGTGCACCGATCGTCGTGACCGTCGCGAGCGGCCACGCGGAGGCGCGGATCGTCGTGAAGGACAGCGGCGTCGGGCTCGGCCCCGCGGATCTGACGGTGATGTTCCAGAAGTACGGTCAGGCCCAGACGGCCAAAACGACCGGCGCGCAGGGTATCGGGCTCGGTCTCTACGTCACGCGGCTCCTTGCCGAAGCGCATGGCGGACGCGTCTCCGCGGAGAGCCTCGGGCCCGGCATGGGCTCGACGTTCCAGCTTTCGCTTCCGGTGCGGCAGCCGAAAGGCGCCTCCTAGCTCGCGACCGTCCGCTGTCTAGCCTCGAAGCGTCGGGCCTGCGGCACGACCGTGAGGGCCGTCGGCAATGTCGCCCGCATGATCCGCACCGTCGCGATCACGATCGCGAAGAACACCCGCTCCGTCACTCGGTAGCGCAGGCCGAGCGGGCCGCGCAGGCGCGCCGGCACGAGCGCAGCGGCGAGCGCGTCGGTCGGCCAGTACACCGGAGCCGGGATCCGCGCGAGCGGGCGGCGCACGTCTTTGGCGACGCGGATGCTCGTCGCGTCCGGCCGGACCGTCGTGGCGAGCATGCGAAGCTCGTACCGCTCGAGGTCCCTGATCGTCGCGGGCTGCAGCTCCATTGGGATACCGAGCGCCGCGGCGATCGGGCGGGTCTCCTGCCAGTACGCCTCGCGATCGGCAGGCGTCAGCCTTCCGAGCACCGCCTCGTAGAGCCGGAGCGAGTTGAGGACAAGGGTCCCTTGGACCCAGAGGAGCAGCTCCGGATCGCGTGCGTCGTAGGCGCGGCCGTCCGCCGCGATGCCGCGCACCGCGCCGTGGCGGCGATCGATCCGCCGCAGGGCCGCGCGCGCCTCCTCCGGCTCGGCGAAGACGACCGCGAGGGTCGTGTTCAACGTTCGGCGCAGCCGACCGAGCGGATCGCGTCTGAAGTTGGAGTGCCGCTCGACGCCCGCGGCCACGAGCGGATGGGCGACCTGCATGAGCAGAGCGGCCGTCCCGCCGAGGAGCAGGAACAGCTCGCGGTCGAGCCGCCGCGCGACAGAGCCCTCGGGCAGGACCGGGTCGGGCACACTTCCTCCGTGCGGTCATTCGGGTACGCCATCGAAGGTCTCGCGTATCTCGTCCGGACGCAGCCGAACTTCCGCGTCCATCTGGTCGTCGCTTTCGCCGCGGTAGCCGCCGGCGCGGCGTCCGGGCTGTCGGCCGTCGAATGGGCGATCCTGATCCTGACGATCGCGCTCGTCATCATGACCGAAGCCGTCAACACCGGCATCGAGCTCGCGGTGTCGCTCGCGTCGCCCGAGCGGCGACCGGAGGCGAAGGCCGCCAAGGACATCGCCGCGGGTGCGGTCCTCGTCGCCGCGATCGCGTCCGTCGGTGTCGGGATCGCGCTGTTCGGGCCGCGGGTCATCGCGCTCCTTCGCCCGTAAACTGAGGCCATGCCGGGCATCCAGATCGATCGGACCCGCGTCGAGCACGTCGCCGGCCTCGCCCGCATCGCCCTCACCGACGACGAGCTCGACCGGTTCACCGGTCAGCTGCAGGTCGTGCTGGAAGCGATCGAGCAGCTCAAGGACGTCGACACCTCGGCCGTTCCGCCGAGCGCGTCGGTCCTGCCGCTCGAGAACGTCATGCGCGAGGACGAGCCGCGCCCGAGCCTGCCGGTGGACGTCGTGCTCGCCCAGGCTCCCGATCGCGAGGGCGACCTCTTCCGCGTGCAGGCGAGCCTCGAGGAGCGCCCCAATGCGTGAGCTGCCGCGCACGATCACCGAGACGGCCCAGCGGCTGCGGGCGCGCGAGGTGTCCGCGGTCGAGCTCGCGAACGCGTTCCTCGACGCCGCGCGCGCGGATCCGCTCAACGCGTGGCTGCACCTCGCGGAGGATCACGCGCGAGCGCAGGCGACCGCCGCCGACGCGACGCTCCGCGCGGGGGACGCGCCGGTGCTGACCGGGGTGCCCTGGGCGTGCAAGGACATCATCGGCACGAAGGACATCGTGACCACCGCGGCGTCGAAGATCCTCGCCGGCTATCGACCCGCGTACTCGGCGACCGCGGTCACGCGACTGGACGACCGCGGCGCGGTGATGCTCGGCAAGACGAACCTCGACGAGTTCGCGATGGGTAGCTCGAACGAGAACTCGGCCTTCGGTCCGGTGCGCAATCCCTGGGACCGGTCGCGCGTGCCCGGCGGCTCGTCCGGCGGGTCGGCCGCCGCGGTCGCCGCCGGTCAGGCGGTCTTCGCCCTCGGCACCGACACCGGCGGATCGATCCGCCAGCCGGGTGCGCTCTCCGGCGTGGTGGGAATGAAGCCGACCTACGGCCGCGTGCCGCGCTACGGGGTCGTCGCGTTCTCATCATCGCTCGATCAGGTCGGCCCGCTCACGAATTGCGTCGAGGATGCGGCGATCGTGTGCGAGGCGATCTTCGGTCTCGACCCGCACGACGCGACGACGATCGAGCGGCCGATCGACGTGCGCCGCGACCTGGATGCCGGCGTCCGCGGGCTGCGCCTGGGCGTGCCGCGCGAGTACTTCAGCCCGAAGGGCGTCGAGCCGGGCGTGACGGCGGCGATCCGCGCGGCGATCGCGCAGTTCGAGAAGCTGGGCGCCGAGATCGTCGACGTGAGCCTGCCCTCGACCGACAAGGGCCTCGCCGTCTACTACATCATCCAGCCGTCGGAGGCCTCCGCGAATCTCGCGCGCTACGACGGTGTCCGCTATGGCCTCCGGGTCGTCGGCCGCGATCTCGTCGACACGTATCGAAAGACCCGCGGTGCGGGCTTCGGACCCGAGGTGAAGCGCCGCATGATCCTTGGCACGTACGCGCTCTCGGCGGGCTACTACGACGCCTACTACGTGAAGGCACAGAAGGTCCGGACGATCATCAAGCGCGAGTTCGATGCCGTGTTCGAGACGGTCGACGCGCTCGTGACGCCCACCTCGCCGACGGTCGCCTTCCCGATCGGCGCGAAGACCAACGACCCGCTGCAGATGTACCTGAACGACGTGTTCACCCTGCCCGTGAACATCGCCGGGCTCCCGGGGCTCTCGATGCCGTGCGGCCTCTCCGAGGGCCTGCCGGTGGGCCTCCAGCTCATCGCCAACTCCTATCAGGAGCGCATGCTGTTCCGCGTGGCCGCGGCATTCGAGGGCGCGACGGAGCATCATCAGCAGCATCCGATGAGGGCCGCATGACGCTCGCGAAACGATCGCTGACCAGTGCCCGCGTGGCTCGCCTCCCAGCGAGCGGGATCCGCCGCTTCTTAGACCTCGCGGCGGGCATCCCGGGCGTGATCTCGCTCGGCGTCGGCGAGCCGGACTTCGTCACGCCGGACGCGTTCCGCGATGCCGCGATCCGCTCGATCACGGAAGGGAAGACCCAGTACACCTCGAACTACGGGCTTCTGGCACTTCGCGAGGCGATCGCGGCGCACACAGAGGAGCAGCGGGGCGTGTCCTATGACCCGCGGAGCGATATCCTCGTCTCGGTCGGCGTGTCCGAGGCGGTTGACCTGGCGCTCCGCGCGACGTTGAACGAAGGAGACGAGGTCATCGTCGCTGACCCGTCCTACGTCGCGTACGTTCCGGGCATCGTGCTCGCGGGTGGCCTGCCGGTCGCGGTGCCCCCCGACGAGGCGAACGGCTTCCGCCTCTTGCCCGGCGACGTGCGGAAGGCGATCACGCCGCGCACCCGAGCGATCCTCCTCGGCTTCCCGAACAACCCTACCGGCGCGGTGCTCGAGG
>DATCQC010000075.1:0-14486 GCA_036569685.1 Candidatus Limnocylindria bacterium
GCCGAGCCCCATTCAGCGAGTGGAGATGGGGGAGGGTCGAACTCCCCGTCCAAGGCCCTTGACCGTATCGCGTCTACGAGCGTAGTCAGCGGTTTGTTGTCTCGCGGCACCGGACGCGCACTGGCTCGCTTCCGGTCCCGCCAGCCCGTGATCTTTGATCCGCCTACCGGGCACTCGGCGGACCGCAGCCCCGCAAAAGTCGCCCTTCCCGGCCCGCGGGGCGGAGACCGGGAGGACGGTCACTGACTAGGCAGCGACTGCGTAAGAGGTGTTGCCAGTTACCTGGCGCCGTTCGGATTTACGAGGGGGAACGGCGTTCCTCGGCTCGCAGCGATACGTTCGCCTGCCCTGTCGAAACCACGCATCCCCGTAGTCCCTTTCAGGAACACGCAAAGTCTATCGCTACGCTCGATCGATGACGAGGCTCTTCTTCGTGTCGTTGCTCGCACTCGTTTCGTGCACTTCAGCACCATCGGCCATCGCGACCCAGCCGCCGCATTCGACGCCGGCGCCCACACTGTCCGTCACCACGAGCGCTCCGACCGCGTCGCCCACGACCGCGGCGCCCGCGCTCCGCTACGTCGCGATCGGCGCGTCGGACACGGTGGGCGTCGGCGCGTCCGATCCGCGCACCGGCTCGTGGCCCGCGCGCGTTGCGGCACGGCTCCCCGCGGGGACGGAGTACCTCAACCTCGGCGTCTCGGGTTCGCTGGCGTCAGGGGCCGCGCGCGACCAAGTCCCCGGCGCGATCGGTGCCCAGCCGCAGCTCATGACGATCTGGCTCGCGGTGAACGACCTCAACGCGAGCCTTTCGGCCGCCGACTACGCGACCGCGCTGCGCTCGGTCGTCGCGCCGCTCGTCTCGGGCACGACGGCCCGGATCTTCGTCGGCGACGTTCCCGATCTCCGATCGGTGCCCGCGTACGCCGGCACGGACCAGACCGCGCTGCTCGCCCGCATCACGGCGTACAACGCCGCGATCGCGGCGCTCGCCGCGACGTTCCCTGCACGCGTGATCGTCGTCGACCTGTTCACCGGATCGGCGTCGCTCGTGAGCACGATCACCGTGTCGTCCGACGGCTTCCATCCGTCGGACGCGGGCTACGCGCTCATCGCCGACCGGTTCGCCAAGGCCATCGCCGACGCCGGGATCGCTCTCCGCTAGAGGGTCCCAGGCGTGCGAAGCGCGCTCCAGTGGGCGCCGCCGTCGATGGTCCGTTGGATCGCGCCACGCACCGTCGCGTAGCCGACCTGCGCGTCACCGAAGGTGATCGCCGGCGCAACGGGGGCGGCCTGCTGGTAGTCGGTCGTGAACGCATGCCAGGTCGCGCCACCGTCGGTCGTCTCCTTCGAGTTACCTGGTGAGCTGATCTGGACCCACCGCGTCGCAGTGACGAACGCGATCACATCCTGCTGGCTCGGGGCCGTCGTCACGAAGGTCCAGGTCGCGCCACCGTCGGTCGAGCGATAGGCGTTGTGGCCGTTCTGGCCGTTCACGTCCGCGAGCAGCGTGGTGCCGAACGCCCTCAGCGAGACCGGAGTCAGCGCGGTGGCGGAGCCTCCGGCGGCCGGGAGCGGGGCGGAGGCCGTCCAGGTCTTCCCGCCGTCCGCCGTGCGGTAGACCACAGGCGCCGAACTCGGATCTGACGCCGTGACGAACCCGTGGGTCGCATCGCTGAACGTCACGGTGTTCTTGCACTGCGCCGGGGCGATCCCCGTGACGGTCACCGCCGACCAGGTCGCGCCGGCATCGGTGGTGTGCGAGAGCGCGACGGTCTGGGACTGGCACTGGGTAGCCGGCGTTGCGAGCGTTGCCAGCCAGCCTTCGTGGTCGTCGACGAAGGACACGACCGGGTTGACCGACTGCGCCGGAAGCGGTCGCTCCTGCCAGGTGTCGCCACGATCGGTGCTGCGGAAGAGCCGGGTGGCGGCGACGAGCGCCCAGATCACGGTCGCGGACGGCACGCTGAGTTGGGCGATGTTCGGAAGCGGGATCAGCGTCGGAGTCGCGGTCGGTGCCGCAGTTGTCGGCGCCGCTGTGGTCGCGACGGGTGTCGGCGTGGGGCTGGCGGCCGCAACCGTCGCGGACGCGCTGGGCGCCGCGGCGGGCGCCGCACATGCGGCAAGGGCGAGGACGAACAGGAGCGCGGGCAGTTGTTTCATGTTCACGAGTGTCGCCTGCCTGTGAGTCTCGCGCATCCGAGTTTCGAATGCTAAGTCGTACGCCGTCCCTAGGCGGGCGAGATCTCGAGCACCGGCGCGGCCGGCAGCGCCGTGGCCGCACGGACCGCACGGTCCAGGACCACGAGCCCGGCGACCATGAGGCCAATGGCCCCGACCATGACCGCCTGCGGCGAGAAGGCGGTGAGCAGCGCCGATGCGGCGAACGGCGCGATCGTGCCGCGCATCCCCATCAGCGACGATTGCGCGACCGCGTAGTCGCCGACGCGATCGCGCGGCGCGAGTTGCACGATGTTGGTGAAGAACGTGATGTCGCCGCCCGCGTTCGTGATGCCGGCGATCACCGCGACCGGCAAGAGGAACAGGGTGCTCGGCGCGAGCAGGTACCCGAACGGCATCAGGAGGACAAGCCCGGTGTTGATAACGGTCATCCGCAACGACGAGCCGCGGTCGATGAACCGGCCCCAGACGAAGTACGCGATCACCGCGCTTCCGGCCTGGAGCGCGCTCATGTAGCCGACGAAGCTATTCGGCGCGTTGAAGTGGTCGACGAGCAGGATCGGATACAGCGCGGCGTTCATGAGGTTGCCGAAGCCGAAGATCGTGAAGGACACGAGGAGACGGCGGAACCGGTGGTCGCGCCACACGTCGCGCGCGATCCGCGACGGGCGGTGCCGCACCGTCGGGATGGCCGGTGGGTCGTGCCGGATCCGTCCGAACGCGATCGCGCCGGGTAACGAGATCGCGGTCGCGATGGCGAAGACGATCGTCGCGGGCACCGAGTCGATGAACATCCCAGCCAACGTCGCGCTCGCGATGCTCGCGATCGAGGAGCCGATGCGGACCTTGCCCATCGCCGATCCGCGCTCGCTATCGGGGTAGATGCCCTGCATGAGGGTCGCGTACGACGCCATGTTCGCGACGGCGATGATCCACATCGTCACCGACACGAACGCGAGTGCGAACGGGGTCGCGACGACCAGCACGCCGATGAGGAATAGCGTGCGGGACGCCGTCGCGGTCACCGCGGTGATCGCGACCGGACGGAATCGTGCGAGCAGGTAGCCGAACACCGGTGAGAAGAGGTGTCCGATGAACGGCCCGGCGACGACGAGCGCGACGTCCTCCGTGGACCCGCCCATGCGCCGGATGACCACCGGCAGGAACGCCACGATGACGCCCAGGTAGACGCCTGCCATCACGCCCGAGAAGGCGTCGATGCGGAAGTTGCTGCGGACCCGCTCCGCGGACCAGTTCCGTTCGGCGTGCGGCACTACCAGAAAATTAGCGGTGGACTGTCCGCTCGTCGCCCCCTTTTCGGTGGCAATGAGCGCGAATGTGACGCGTTCCGCTATTGATCGGGGCCGAAGCCTCCCGGGCGTGGCGGTCGCACGCCGCCCGGACGCGGTGGATACGGCCGCCGACCGGCGAATCCGCCCGGCCCACCTGGTCTGGGCCCGTTACGGAAGCCACCGGGCCGCGGTGGACGGAAAGCGACTGGCCCGCGCGCGCCGGGCGCCGTCGAGCTGATCACGACCCGCCGGTTCGGATCCATCCCGACGGACTCGGTCTTGATGCCCGGCTGCTCCTGCACGGCAAGGTGCACGATGCGCCGCTCATACGCGAGCATCGGCTCGAGCGTGACGGCCTGTCCGGTCGTCTTCACGCGGCTCGCGACCCGCCGCGCGATCTCGCGCAGCTGATCCTCGCGCCGGCGACGGTAGCCCTCGACGTCGACGGGGACGTGCACGGTGTGGCCGACGGTCTTCGAGGTGATGGCGGAAACGATCTGCTGCAGCGCAACGAGATTCTCGCCACCGCGTCCGATGAGCGCACCGAGCTCCGCGCCTTCGACCTCGAGCCCTTCCATGCCGGGGCGGTCGTCCACCGTGACGTCGGCCTCGACATCCATCTTCTCGAGCAACGCTGAGAGCACGGTCCGGCCAAGCGCGAGATCTTCCGCAAGGAGCGGCGTGGACGCCTCGGCCTCGTCCGCGGCGCGATCCGCCGCTCGCTCGGCAGCGGCACGCACGGCATCGGGACGGCGCGGCACCTCGCGCTCGTCGATCAGGGGCTCGGGCTCGAGGGCACGCTCCTCTTCGGTGAACGACAGCAGGACGCGCGCATCGACTCCGCCCATGCCCAGCATGTTCGCGGGCTTGCCGCGCTCCAGGATCTCGATATCCACGTCCGATCGCTTGCGGCCAAGCTCGAGCAGCCCGCGCTCGATCGCTTCTTCGACGGTTCGTCCCGTGAACTCCTCGCCACGCAGCGGCATCGCGTCCCCCCTCGCGCTCCTTCGCCGATGCGGCGAAACGAGCGTCCTACTTCTTCTTGTTGTTGGCCTTGCGCTGACGGCGCGCCTCACGCGTGTTCTGCGCGCCTGGACCGTTCGATGTGAGCGCGGCTTTCGTCCCCATGTCGCGCCGCTCCTCCTCGAGGGCGGCCTGCTGCCGCGCCGCGAGTGTGCGATCGGCGGGCGATGGGATGTTCCGCAGGAACGGGAGGAACCGCGGCAGCTGGCCCCATCCGCTCACGAAATACTGCTGCACGATGCCGAACAGCGTTGTGGTGACCCAATACAGGCCGAGGCCGGCCGGGAGGCTCCACGCGATGAAGACGGTGATCAGCGGGAAGTAGTACTGCATCGATTGCATCATCTTTTGCTGCGAGTCCACGGTCTTGGGCTGCGCCATCGGCTGGAACATGACCGACGAGATCAGCTGCGTGGCACCGGCGAGGATCGGCAGCACGTGCCACGGATCCGGCGCACCGAGGCCGCAGGCCTGCCCCACGGCCGCGCTGGCGCACGACACCATCCAGGGCAGCCAGTGCGCGGTGAGGTCGAGCAGTTGGTCTGGCGCCAGTGGATTCGGAATGAATGGAATGAGGTCCGGGGCCAGAGTTGCGCCCGTCAGATGCGGTGTCTGGATGAAGGCCTGGTACATGGCCAGAAGAAGCGGCATCTGCAGCAGGATCGGCAGGCAGCCCATCGCCGGGTTGTACCCGCGCTCCTGGTACAGCTTCATCTGCTCCTGGCTGAGGCGCTGCTTGTCCGTGCCGTACTTGGCCTTGAGGTCGGCCATCGCCGGCGCGAGTTCCTGCATCGCCCGCTGGTTGCGGATCTGGATCTTGAATAGCGGATACAGCGCGAGGCGGATCGCAATTGTCACGAGAACGATCGCGAGTCCGAAGTCGTGAACCACGTCGTACGCGCCGACGAGCAGTGATATGAGCGGATGGACCAGGAGGAAGTTCCAATACGGGGCGAGGAAGTCGAGCACTAGTGGCCAGCCTGCCGCGTGAACGGCTTCTGAGGCACGGGGTCGTACCCGCCGCGCGCGAACGGGTTGCACGAGAGCACCCGTCGGATCGCCATGAGCGAGCCGCGCCCTGCGCCGTAGCGCTCGACGGCCTCCATCGCGTACTCGGAGCAGGTGGGTGAGTAGCGGCAGGCCGCCGGCAGCGATGGGCTGATCTGGGCCTTGTAGAACCGGAGCGCGGCCAGCAAGGCCTGCTTCACGTCAGCACCGCGTCGAGCTGACGCTCGACCGCGCCGCGGACGTTCGCGGCCGCGGCAGTGAGTGCGCCCTTGCGCACGATCACCACGAGATCGGCACCGCTCGCCGGGTCTGGTCGCGCCGCCAGCGCCAGACGGACGGCCTCGCGTACGCGCCGGCGGGCGCGATTGCGCTGGACCGCGCCGCCAACAGCCCGCGACGCGGCGACCGCGACGCTCACGGTCGGTCCATCGGTCGAGAGAGCGCGGAGAGAGAACAGCGAGTCGTTGCGCGCCACACCTTCGGCCCGAACGCGTGCGATGTCTTCCCCTCGCCGCAATCGAGCGGCGTGCATCACTGCGTGCTTAGACGACGGTGAGTCGCTTGCGACCACGGGCTCGCCGCGCAGCGAGGACCCTGCGGCCACCGGTCGTCTTCATGCGCGCACGAAATCCGTGCACGCGCGACCGGCGACGGGTCTTTGGCTGGTATGTACGCTTCACGATCGAGTCCCCTTCTCGAAAAAGCTGACGCTGATCACGTCGGATGTGTGTGTGAAAGTCTATCAGCACGCACCGTATCCATTCCGTGCCTTGCCGCACGTTCCGACGCGGGGGTATAGTTCGCGGGCTTCCAGGGGAGCCACTTCCAGCGACCAGCAACGCATCCGCATCGCAACGTGAAGCGCCTTCGGTATCCACCGCGCAACGCGCGCATCTGAGTGGGGAGCATCGGTGACGTCTGACTCGCGGCTGGGAGCAGAGAGTCGTACCAATCTGAAGGAGCTGTGGCGCGCCGCCCTCGGTGAGTTGCAGCTCGCGATGCCGAAAGCGAACTACGACACGTGGTTCAAAGAGACGTACGTCGTCAGCGAAGAGGACGACGTCTTCTGCATCGGCGTCCCGAACGCCTTCGCCCGCGAGTGGCTCGAGAACAAGTACCGCGGCCACGTTCGGGCGTCGCTCCAGCGCCTGGTCGGCCGGACCGTCGACGTTCGGTTCATCACCGTGCCGGGTGGTGCGGCGCCCGCCGCCGGATCCGGGCAACGGCCCTCGAATTCCGGGTATTCCGGCCAGAATGTGGACGGATATAGCGCCTCGGTCACGCCGGTCGCGCCGCCGTCCGAACGCCGGAACGATGGTGCGCCGGTCACGGCGATCCTCAATCCCCGGTACACGTTCGCCACGTTCGTCGTCGGCTCGAACAACCGGCTCGCGCATGCAGCGGCGCTGTCCGTCGCCGAGCGCCCGGGCCACTCGTACAACCCCTTGTTCGTCTACGGCGGCAGCGGGCTCGGCAAGACGCACCTCATGCACGCGATCGGTCACGCCGTGCTGTCGCGCCACCCGAAGAAGCGCGTCGCGTACGCGACGAGCGAGAAGTTCACGAACGAATTCATCAACTCCATCCGTGGACAGAAGTCCGAGGAGTTCCGTGAGCGCTATCGCCGGATCGACGTGCTGCTGATCGACGACATTCAGTTCATCGCCGGCAAGGAAGGCACCCAGGAGGAGTTCTTCCACACGTTCAACGCGATCCACGAAGAGGGCAAGCAGATCATCATGTCGAGCGATCGGCCACCAAAGGCCATCCCGCAACTCGAGGACCGGCTCCGTTCGCGATTCGAGTGGGGGCTCATTGCCGACATTTCCGCCCCGGACCTCGAGACGCGCACGGCCATCCTTCGCGCGAAGGCCGAGGCCGCGAATGTCGCGGTGCCGCCGCCGGTCATCGACTTCCTCGCGCAGCGGATCGTCTCGAACATCCGCGAGCTTGAGGGCGCGCTCACGCGGATCGTGGCGTACGCGACCTTAAACGCGGTCGCGGTCACGACGGAGCTCGCGCAGACGATGCTCCAGAACATCCTCTACAACCCGCGTCGGCAGTCGCTCTCGCCGGAGCGCATCGTCGAGACGGTCGCGAAGTACTACGGCGTCCCGTCCGACCAGCTGCGCGGCAAGGCACGCGACAAGCAGATCGTGCTGCCGCGGCAGATCGCGATGTACCTCATGCGCGAGGAGACCGAGGCGCCGCTTCTCCGCATCGGCGAGGCGCTCGGCGGCCGCGACCACTCGACCATCCTCCACGGCTGCGAAAAGATCGAGCGCGAGATGGGCGAGAACGATGACTTCCGCCGCGATATCAACTCGCTTCGCGAGCTGCTCTACGCGGAGTAACGGCCGATACACGCGCCTGCCTGTGTGGATAAGCGACCGGCAGATGTGGATAAGGACCCGCCTTCGTGGACAACCGACCCCTTAAGGTGTCGGCGACGGTGAGGCCTGTAGCATTTCCTGACAAGACCGAACCGGCTGTCCCGGGCCGTCCGCTGCGCGTCCCCAGGCCGTCCACCGGGCTGAATGCGGATCCGATCAAGCAGAACGCGGCGATGGGGCGCGACACGTCATAGTCCACACCGCTACTACTGCGACTGGCGTTCTGATCAACTCTGACTACGAGGACGTGGAGGGGGACTGGTGAAGGTCAGCTGTCTACAAGAGAACCTCGCGCGCGGTCTGTCGATCGTGGGCCGCGGGGTCTCGACCAGAGGAACACTTCCCATCCTGGGCAACGTGCTCCTCAAGACCGACAGCGGCCGGCTCAAACTCACGGCGACGAATCTCGAGATCGGGGTCAACTGCTGGGTGCCGGCGAAGATCGAGGATGAAGGCGCGATCACGGTGCCCGCGAAGCTCTTCACCGATTTCGTGAACTCCCTCCCCCCCGGACCGATCGAGATCGCGCTGAATGTGCGCACCAAGACGATCCACCTGAAGAGCGCCACCACGGAGGCGAACCTCAAGGGGCTCGACGCCGAGGAATTCCCGATCATCCCCGCGATCCCCGACAAGCCGACGACACGCATGTCCCAAGGCGTGCTCCGCCGCATGATCACCGAGGTCGCGTTCGTCGCCGCGACCGACGATTCGCGTCCGGTGCTGACCGGCGTCCTCACCACCTTCGAGGGCACCGAGGTCACGATGGCGGCCGCGGACCCGTACCGGCTCTCGGTGCGGCGGGCGCCCCTGCTGATGAAGGTCGACCCGAAGGTCGAGATCATCATCCCGGCCCGGAGCCTGTTCGAGGTCGCGCGCATCGTCGACGACTCCGACTCGCCGGTCGACATTCTCGTGACGCCGAACGGCAGCCAGGTCATCTTCCACACCGAGGAGGCCGACCTGGTGTCTCGGATCATCGAAGGCCAATTCCCCAACTACCGGCAGGTGATTCCAACGAGCCACTCGACGAAGGTCACCGTGTCGCGCGACGAGTTGCTCAAAGCAACGAAGCTCGCGTCGTACTTCGCTCGCGACGCCGCCAACATCGTCCGGTTCGCCGTCGATCCCACGCAGGAGGTCCCGCTCGTCGTGAGCGCCACCGCGGCGGAGGTCGGCGACAACACCTCGCGGGTCGATGCGACCGTCGAAGGTCAGGCGACCGCGATCGCGTTCAACTCGCGCTTCGTGGCCGACGCGCTCGGCAGCCTGGCCGCGTCCGAGGTCGCGCTCGAGCTCGGGGGACCGCTGGCACCCGGCGTGGTCCGGATCGTCGGTGACGACAGCTACCTTCACGTGGTGATGCCGCTCCGCATTCCGTCTTAATCACTCGTGCGCGTCGGTAAGCTTCTCCTCGAAGACTTCCGGAGCTATGCAAGGACGGAACGCGATCTTGCCGCAGGTGTCACCGCGCTGGTGGGACGCAACGGCGCCGGCAAGACGAACGTCCTCGAGGCGATCCACCTCATCGCCCGCGGAGATTCGCCGCGGGCGCACGACGACTCGGAGCTCGTCCGATGGGGTGCGAACACCGCGCGCATATCCGCTCGAGTGGAGCGCGTTGACGACGCCCGCACCGTGGACATCCTGCTGTTCGCCCCACTGGAGGGCGAGCGGCGCCGGCCGCGGCGATATCTCCTCGACGGGGCCGGGAAGCGCGCTGACGAAGCGATCGGGGAGCTCGCCGTCGTGTCGTTCTTCCCCGAGGACGTCCAGCTGCTCGCTGAAGCGCCGAGCGCGCGGCGCCGCTACCTCGATGCGATGGTCGGCCAGGTGCATAAGCGGCATCGCTCCGAGTCGCGCGAATACGGACGCGTACTCGAGCAGCGCAACGCACTGCTCCGGGTGCTGCGCGACCTGGGCCGGCCGACGTCGGAGCTGGCGTTCTGGGACAGCGAGCTCGTCCGCCTTGCGGCCTCGATCTCGCTCCGCCGGCTCGAGGCCGTCCGTGAGCTCGTCGCGCCGTTCCGCGAGGCCGCGACACGCTTCAGCGGCGCGGACGCGCTCTCGCTCGCATACGCGGCTCAGGTCGAGGGAGACACGATCGACGAGCGGCAGGCCGCGTATCTCGCGTTGATCGATCAGAAGCGCGATCGCGAGGTGTGGCAGGGGACCACACTCGTCGGTCCACATCGTGAGGACCTCGCGGTCAGCGCGCTCGGCCGGGCGCTGCCCACGTTCGCGTCGCGCGGCGAGCAGCGGAGCGCGGTGCTGTCACTCAAGCTGGCGGAAGCCGCGTGGATCCGCGAGCGCATCGGCGAGCTGCCGGTCTTCCTCCTCGATGACGTCCTGAGCGAACTCGACCCCGGCCGACGTGACGCGCTCGTCGACGCGCTGCCCGAGGGCGCGCAGACGCTGCTCACCGCCGCGTTCGAGGCCGGCGTACCCGAACGGCTGATCGACCGAGCGGACCTCGTGCGGGTGAAGGAGGGGAGCATCGGATGAGGCCGATAAGTGGCGCGATCGAGCGCGCGCTCCGCAAGCTCGGCCTCGAGCGGGACATCGCCCGTGCGTCGGCGCTGGATGCGTGGCCCGACGCCGCGCGCGACGTGTTCGGATCCGCGGCCGCTGCCACGCGGGCCGTCGGACTGAGCGATCGTGCGCTCATCGTCGCCGTGCCCGATGCCACGTGGTCTGGCGAGATCAGGCTGCGTGAAGGCGAGCTCGTCGCCGCGATCGCCCGGCGCGCGACCAGCGACATCGACCACATCCGCACGGTCCCGGCCTCCGGCGGCGGTTGGCACGGGTCTGGCGATGCACGGTCGCGTGAGCCGCACTCCTAGACTTCCGCTCTGGTGAGGCAGACCGGCTTTTCCACAAAGGTCGGATCGACCACCGAGATCCGTGCGAGCTCCGACGTCATCGTCGTGAGCGAGCCGACGCTCGGCGCGACACTGCGCACCAAGGGTCGCTTCTATTTCCTCTGCGAGGTCCTACCGCAGGGCAAGCCCGGCGCCGATGTGGCGCGCGAGGTCGCCGATCTCGTCCGCGAGCAGTACGAGTACGACCTCTCAGCGGGGATCGAGGTCGCGATCCGAAAGGCGCTCCGCGACGCGAACCGTCGGGCCGCCCATCGGCTGCGCGACCAGCACGGCCGCGTCACGCTGCACGCGGCCTGCGCGATCCTCGTGAACAACGAGCTGTACGCGGCGCGGATCGGACAGGCCCAGATCTTCCTCGTCCGCCGGGCCCGGCTGTTCCTACCCGGCGACGAGCAGAACGAGCTCGCGGACTTCGTCCATCGCACGACCACCCGTCGCGCCTCGTCGCTCGGCAGCGAGCCCGATCTCCTGCCGTCGGTGTGGAAGCAGGCCATCGAGCCAGGAGACACGATCATCCTCGCGGGCGGCAACGCGATCGCCGCGCTCGGTGCCGACGCGCTCCTGAACGCGGCCGTCACCCTGCACCCGCGCGCGGCAGCCGAACACCTCCACAACCGATTCATGGCCGAAGGTGGCTCCGGCAGCGACAGCGTCGTGTTCATCGAGGTCTCGCCGGCGACGACGACCGCACCGCGGATCGCGTCCGCGCCGGAGCCGAGCCGGCCCCCGGAAGCGGTCGTCGTCGCCGAGACCATCCGCTCGCGCATCGACGCGATCTGGAGGCACCGGCCGCGCATCGGCCGCGCGGTGGGCGCGGTCGCCACGCCCGCCGCAGGCGCGGTCGGGCGCAGCGTGGCCATCGGCCTCGAGCTCATGCCGCACAAGCGGATGACGCTCGGCGGCCCGATCCACACCGCGCGCGAACGATCCGCGCGTCAGCAACGGATGGTCAGCCTGCTCGCCGTCGCCCTGATCGGCGTCTCGATCGTGATCGGCGCGGTCGTCGTCCGCGACTACCAGTCGAACAACGTCGTGGCGAGCTACAACCTCGCCGTCCTTGCCGCCACCAGCGACCTCGATTCCGCTCAATCGCTGCTCGATCGGAAGCCGCTGCCGGACGAGGAGCGCGCCCGGCAGAGGGTCGATTCGGCGCGCGCGCACCTTGCCGACGCCGCCTCGTCGCCGGCGGCGAACAGGGAACAACTCGCCTCGATCGGTGCGCGCGCGGAAACGCTCTCCGATCGGGCGAACCACGTCATCATCGATCTCGCGTCGGTGGCCGCCGGCGCGAAGGTCGCCAGCTTCGTCCAAACGCAGTTCGGCCTCTACGCGGCCGACCCCGGGACCGGGCATCTGTGGCGGATCTACGAGCAGCCGCCGGGCACCACGATCGCCGGCGCTGTCCTGCAGAAGGGCAAGGCCGGCGTCGGCAACCCGCTCCTCGTCACGGCCGTCGCCAACGCGCTCTTCACCATCGATGACGCGAACAAGATCTGGAAGGCCGAGGGCAACACCGTCGTCGGGGTGACCCCGGATGGCACCGACAAGTGGAAGAGCGTGAACGGCCTCGCGAGCTTCACCGGCACGCTCTACGTCCTCGACGCGACCTCGGGGCAGATCTGGCGCCATGAAGAGGATCGCGGTACGTATCTGGCGGCGGATCCGGTGCTCGCGCAGCCGTTCGCGCCGGGCGCGATCACCTCATTCGCGGTCGACGGCAGCGTGTGGGTCACGACCACCGCGGGCGACGTCGGGCTGTTCAAGCGCGTCGGCCTCGCGACGACGGCGACCAAGGCGGACTTCACGATCAAATGGCTCGGCGACCCCGTGAAAGCGTCGGCGATCCAGGCGATCGACTCGCAGGGCAGCATCTACCTGCTCGACGCGCCTGGCCGGCGGCTGGTGCAGCTCAGTCGCGACGGCCGCGAGGTCGCCCGGTTCGATCTCCCCCAGGATCTCCCGCCGCCGACGGCGTTCTTCGTATCCGAGGGCCAGCGCATCCTCTACACCGCGCACGGATCGAAGATCGCGGCGACCGACCTCAGTCGGTGATCCCGCTCGGAGACACCAATCCATCCAGGAGCCCCGCCGTCGTCAACCGGCTCCTGCTGTTCGCGAACATCGCGGTGTGGATCTACATCGTCAGCCTGCAGCGGACGCCGGGCGCGCTCGAGGCGTTCTTCGACCGCTACGCGTTCGACTGGTCGCGATTCACGCACGATCTCTTGAGCGGCGCCTGGACGATCTGGACCTTCGTGCCGCTGATCACGCACATGTTCCTGCACGGCGGCTGGCTGCACATCATCGGCAACATGCTGTATCTCTGGGTCTTCGGGGACAACGTCGAGGATCGGCTCGGCAGCGGGACGTACCTGCTCTTCTATCTGCTGTGCGGGATCACGGCCGCGGTCGGCCAGGGTCTCGTCGCGCCCGCGCCGATGCTCGGCGCGTCGGGCGCGATCGCCGGAGTGCTCGGGGCGTACCTCATCCTGGCGCCGGGCGCGCGCATCCGCACGCTGATCTTCCTCGGCATCTTCATCACGGTCATCCAGCTGCCGGCGATCGTCGTGATCGGATTCTTCATCGTCATCCAGCTCATCGAAGGTGTGGCGGCCCTGCGCCTAGAGGGCTACCCGGCGACGGAGCAGGTCGCGTACTTCGCGCACATCTTCGGGTTCGTCGCCGGGATCGTGTTGCTGTTCCTGCTGCGCGACCGCGCTCGACGCGATGGGGCGCCGTACCGCAGGTACGGGTAGCATTTTCCGGTGCCCGAGTCAGCCCCGCGTTCGGGCCTCGTCGTGTGCACGGTCGAGTCGGTACGCGTGCACGTCCTCACCGGGCAGCACGTCGTGCTCCTGCAGCCGCAGGATTCGGACCGGCTCGTTCCGATCTGGATCGGCGCCGATCAGGCCCACAGCATCGCGACCCGCATCGCGGGGATCCCGAGCGATCGGCCGCTCACGCATGACCTCATGATGTCGATGCTCGTCGCGGCCGAAGTCGAGATCACCCGCGTCATCGTGAAGGACCTGGTCACTGACGCGTCCGGCCAGGGCAGCGTGTTCCACGGGAGCGTCTTCCTGCAGGTCGGGCAGCGCGAGGTCGAGATCGACTCGCGCGCGTCGGATGCGATCGCGCTCGCGGTCCGGTGCGACGCGCGGATCCTCGTGTCCGAAGGAGTGGTCGATCGCGCGTCGATCGCATCGTCGGGCGGGGACGACACCGAGGCCGGCGAGCTCGGCGTCTTCCGGCAATTCATCGAGAGCCTTCCCGACGAGCCCGCGAAGGGTGGGGGCGACATCCCGGACGATCCCAGCAAGGGAAGCAGCTGATCCGCCTGCTGCGGCCCGTCACGTCGTGATCGACCCCGCGATCTGGCCGCTCGAGACGAGCGCGGACCGTCGCGCGCACCTGCGCATCGGCGGCGTGGACACGGTCTCGCTCGCCGATCGCCTCGGGACGCCGCTGTACGTGTACGACGCCGCCACGATCCGCGACGCGTACCGGCGTTACGGCGCGGCTTTCAAGGCCATGCGTCCGGTACGCGTGTCCTACGCGATCAAAGCCTGCGGCCTGCGCGGGGTCGCCTCGATCCTCGCGACGGCGGGCGCGGACGTCAGCGCCGCGTCGCTCGGGGAGCTGCTCGCCGCCAAACGCGCCGGCTTTCCGCTCGCGCGCGCGCAGCTGCACGGGAACGCGAAGACCGA
>DATCQC010000076.1:0-5095 GCA_036569685.1 Candidatus Limnocylindria bacterium
CCTCGGATGCGGCGACGACGATCTTGCAGTGCTGCAGGGTGAGGGCGACCATCACCGCGCGCTGCTCGCCGCCTTCGAAGTGCCGCCGCGCCGCCTCGACCACGGCCGCCGGTGATTCGGCCGACTCGAGCGCGTGCAGGAAGCGCTGCTCCCCCGCTCCCTCACCCGCGCCCTCGTCCAGCTTTGCCGGCAGGATGATCGAGCCACCCTCGCGCACCACGGGCGTGGGCGCGAAGCGAAGGTACGTGGCGGCGCGCGAGGCCTGGTACAGGTTCACGTCCTTCGGCGCGCCGACGCCGGCGATCGCGATGTCGTACTGCTTCGCGATCGGCCGGGTGTAGATCGCGGCGGCCTTCGCCACGAGCTCGGCGAGGACCGCGTCCGGATCGCCCGAGGCCACCGCGACGACGCGCTCGCGGTCGTCGGTCACGACGTTGATGCAGAACCGCAGGCCCGCGCGGCGCGCGATCTCGCGGATGGTCTCGTGGAACGGGTTGCCGTCGATGCGACCGAGGCGCACGCCGGGATCTTCGAGAAAGCGCATCCCGTGCGTCGCGGTGATGACCGGCTCGCCGCAGCAGCCGATGGCGACGGTCTTCCGGCCGCCCGAGTAGCCGGCGTACTGGTGCGGCTCGACGATGCCCGTCGCGATGACCAGGTCCGCGTCCTTGACGATCTTCTGGGTGAAGCCCGGCACACCGTACGGCGGGATGGACCCGAGGTCCGCCCACATCGCCGGATCGCGTCCGTTCGAGTCCGCCACCCGGACGCGCGCCGTCACGGCCGCGCCGAGCTTCTCGGTCTTCTCGGCGTCGGTGGTCGGACGGTGGAGCCCGACCGCGACGAGGATCGTGATGTCCTCATCGGTGATCCCGCCGGCGTTCAGCTCATCGAGCAGCGGTGGGACGAGGACGTCGTCCGGGCAGGCCCGGGTGAGGTCGGTGACCGCGATGACGGCGCGCGGCCGCCGCGATCCGGCGGACCGCTTCGCGTCCGCGGCGCACTCGCGCAGCCGTTTCGTCCCGAGCGGCGCCGCGAGGCTGGCCCGTGCGGCCACCGCGAGGTCTCCCACCGGCGTCGCTGGTGCGGACTCGACGACGTCCACGTCGAACCATGGCTGGACCATGAACTCCAGCTCCTCGTGGCCGTAGGGAACGCGAAGCATCCGCTGGCCGCCCGGGGGTGCGTTCTGCACGCGGTCATTGTGGGGCTCGGCCGGGCGGGCAGAGCCCGCCCGGCCGCACGACGGACTTAGACGATCCCTAAGAGGCGCAGCACGATGAGGATGACGACGATGACGAGCAGGATGTGGATCCAGTTCCCGCTGGCCATGCCGCCACTCCCGACGACCGAGCTCCCGCCGCCGCCGCCGCCGCCACCACCGCCATACAGTCGGCCGCGGCCGAAGTAGCCAACGAGCCAGAGGATCACGAGGACGACGATGATGAGCTCGATGATTCCCATGCGTACCTCTCCATTGGGCTCGGCCGGGCCGGCAAAGCCGGACCGGCCGCACGTTTTACGTGAGTAGCCCCTTCTCTGATTGGGTAAGCACGGCGGATGCCGTTCGGGCCACGACCAAGAAATTGGAGAAGCTGGCCGCGCTGGGCGCCTATTTCCCTCGCCTGGACGATCCGGACCTCGCCATCGCGGCGCGCCTATTCGCCGGCGTGCCGTTCCCGCGGACCGATGAACGGGTCCTGGCCGTGGGATGGCGCGCCCTGCTCGACGCGGTGATGACCCGGACCGGCGCCGGCGGAGACGAGATCGATGCTTCGTACCAGCGGCACGCGGACCTGGGCGACGTGGCCGCGGAGGTGGCAGGGCGATCGGAGACGGTGCCGAGGCCGCCGCCGCTCACGCTCGGCGATGTCACCGAGGCATTCGACCGCATCGCGGCGACGCGCGGGGTCGCGCCGAAGGCCGAGCTCCTCGAGACGTTCCTCGCGCGCGCCGAGCCCGCCGAGATCCGCTACCTCGTGAAGATCATGAGCGGCGAGCCGCGGATCGGGCTGCGCGAGGGCCTGCTCGAGGACGCGATCGCGCGGGCGTTCGGACGGAGCCGCGAGGCCGTCGGCCGGGCTCACATGCTCGATGGCGACATCGGCGTGACCGCGGTCCGCGCGAAGCACGGCACCCTCGACGAGGCGCGGTTCGTCCACTTCGCGCCCATCGGGATGATGCTCGCGACGCCGGTCCTCGATCTCGCTGAGGTCGAGAAGCGCTTCCCCCCGCCCTACGTCGTCGAAGACAAGTACGACGGAGTGCGCGCGCAGGTCCATAAGGATGGCGACCGCGTCGAGCTGTACTCGCGGACCTTCGACCGGGTCACGACGCGGTTCCCCGAGCTCGTCGACCCGCTGCGTGCGATCCCCGGGACGTTCGTGCTCGATGCCGAGGTGTTCGCGCTCGGCCCGGGCGGCCGGGCGATCCCGTTCACCCGATTCCAGACGCGGCTCGGACGGAAGGTCGTGAGCGACGAGCTTCTGCGAGAGCTGCCGGCGACCCTCGTCGTGTTCGACGTCCTCGAGCGCGACGGCCGGCCACTCCTCGACGAGCCGCTGGCCGATCGGCAGGCCGTCCTCGCGACGCTGCCGCTCCGCGCGCCGCTCGTCTTTGCACGCTCGGCGGAGGTGAACGCGTCGGGCGACGCGCTCATCGCCGCGCTCGAGACCGAGTTCGCCGCGGCACGCGAGCGGGGCAACGAGGGTCTGATGGTCAAGGATCCCCGGTCCGCCTATCACCCGGGCCGCAGAGGTATGGAGTGGCTCAAGGTGAAGCGCGCGCTCCGCACGCTCGACGTCGTCGTGACCGCCGTCGAGTGGGGCCACGGAAAACGACGGGCCGTCCTCTCCGACTACACGTTCGCGGTCCGCGACGGGGACCGTTTCCTGAACGTCGGGAAGGCGTACTCGGGCCTCACGGACAAGGAGATCGCGGACATGACCGAGTACTTCAAGGCCCGGACGCTCAAGGACTTCGGCCGCGTGCGCCTCGTCGAGCCCGACACGGTGATCGAGGTGGCGTTCGACCAGGTGCAGCGCAGCGCGCGGCACACGTCGGGCTTCGCGCTCCGCTTCCCGCGGATCGTCCGGCTGCGGCCGGACAAGCCGGTGAGCGAGATCGACACGCTGGACACGGTGCGGGCCATCGTCGGCGCCGAGCCCGATACTGACACCGGATGACGACCGAAGAACGCCGGACGACGGGCCGGCGAGCCTCGGACTCGATCACGGGGGTCGCCTTCGAGGACGCGTTCGTCGCGCTCACCGACGGCATCCTGATCAGCGACGGCAGCGGCAAGGTCCTGTCGGCGAATCCGGCGGCGTTCCGCCTGCTCGGCGAGGACAAGCTCATTGGTCGGCCGTTCGAGGACCTGCTCCTCGTCTCCGGCGCCATCACGGTGCAGAACCCCGAGGGTCAGGCGATCCGGCGGGCGTGGTTCCCCCGCGAGGAACGGATGGGCGTGCTCGAGATCGTCTCGACGCCGCTCGCGGGCGCGTCGCCGCGCGCGACCATCCATACGGTCCGCGACGTCACCGCGAGCGCCGAGCTCCTCAGGTTGAAGGAGGAGTTCCTCCTGGACGTCGCGCACGAGCTCCGGACGCCGATCTCGGCGCTCACCGCGTCGCTCGAACTCGTGCATCAGGACGCGATCTCGATGCCGCGGGAAGAGCTGCGCGCGATGGTCGGCACCCTGCGCCGGAGCGCACTCCGGCTCGAGCATCTCGTCGAGAACCTGCTCGACGCGGGCAGCATCGAGGCCGGCACGTTCGAGGTGCGGGCGGTGCCCTCGAGCCTCCGCGACGTCCTCGAGGACAGCCTGCTGTTCGTCCGCTCGATCTTCGACTCGAAGGGCCAGCAGCTCGCGACGCACTTCGGGCGCGGGACCGACCGCGTGGTCTGCGATCCGCGCCGCACCGGCCAGGTGCTCGCGAATCTCCTCGGCAACGCGGGCAAGTACGGGACGGAGCGCTCCGAGATCGCGCTCCGCGCCGAGTCGAGCGCCGGCTTCGTGAAGGTCACCATCCACAACGACGGGCCCGCCATCCCGCCCGACGAGCTCGCCCGGCTGTTCCAGCGCTTTTTCCGGTCGCGCAATGTCCGCAGCGAGATGGGCGGTCTCGGTCTCGGGCTGACGATCTGCAGGGCGATCGTGCAGGCGCAGGGCGGCGAGATCGGCGTCGACAGCGCGCCCGACCGCGGCACGTCGGTACACTTCACGCTCCCGAAGGCACGCGAGCTCGCGCAGGAGGCTGGATCAGCGTGAAGCTGCTGGTCGTCGACGACGACCGCGATCTGGTGGAGCTGCTTGATTACGCGCTGCGTCGCGAGGGGTACGAGGTCGTGCGGGCCTACGACGGCGAGGCCGCACTCGAGACGCTGAACCGCGAGCACCCCGATCTCGTCGTGCTCGACATCAACCTGCCGAAGCTCGCCGGCTTCGTCGTCCTCGAGCGCATCCGTCACGTCGACGAGCACGTCGCGGTGCTGCTCCTCTCGGCGCGCCAGGACGAGTCGGACATCCTGCGCGGGCTGCAGCTCGGCGCAGACGACTACATCACGAAGCCGTTCCGCCCGAAGGAGCTCGTCGCGCGCGTGAAGGCGATCCTGCGACGGTCGGTGCACGCGCGGGGCCGGCCGGCACCTTCGGTGTACACGACCGGAGACATCGTCCTCGATGAGGCGACCCACGAGGTCCGGACCGCCGAGGTGCCGGTGCACCTCTCGCCCACCGAGTTCAAGCTGCTCCGGCACTTCATGGCGAATCCCGGCCGCGTCCTCACGCAGGAGGAGATCCTCGAAGGCGTGTGGGGCTACGACGCCGACGTCGGCGGCGATCTCGTGAAGCTGAACGTGAGCCGGCTGCGCCGCAAGCTTGGCGCGGATGGGCGCACCCGCGACGTGATCCAGACGGTGCCAGGCGTCGGGTACCTCTTCAAGGGCGCCGACGGCGGCGTGCAGCGCGAGGAAGCGAAGCCGCGCTAACCGGCTTCCGAAAGTCTCCGGCGCGTCGCCTCGAGAACGACCGGGTTGCTGTACACGGGATAGACCGCGAAGCCCGAGGCCTTGGAGATCGCGTCGACCGCGGCGT
>DATCQC010000077.1:0-1747 GCA_036569685.1 Candidatus Limnocylindria bacterium
GCGTACGGCATGTCCGTCGGCGGCCCGCTCATCATCCCGTCGTCCCGGGCGATGATGATCGTGCCGATCGCGCCGCATCTCTCCTTTCCGAACGCCGTCGTGCTCGACGTGGATCAGACCATCGCGCTCGAGGTCCAGGACGAGCCCGCGCGGCTGTCCCTCGACGGCCAGGAAGAGCACGACCTGCACGTGGGGGATCGGATCGACGTGCGCCGGGCGAAGCCGGTCGCGCGGTTCGTGCGCACGTCGACGATGCGGCCGTTCCTCACGCTCCTGCGCAAGAAGATCCTGAAGGAAGAGGGCGGCCCCGCGTAGTGGCGAAGCGCACCTGATGGCGCTCGATCCGCAGGCGGCCGTCGCGGCGATCCGCGCGAAGACGCAGCTCCAACCGGCGGTCGCGATCGTCCTCGGCTCGGGCCTCGGGCGATTGGCCGACGAGGTCACGGGCGCACACGCGCGTCGCGTACGCCGAGATCCCCGGGTGGGAGCGGAGCACCGCGCCAGGGCATTCGGGCGAGCTCGTCGTCGGCACGCTCGCCGGGAAGACCGTCGCGGTGATGAAGGGCCGCCTGCATTACTACGAGGGCTACGACATGAGCGCGGTCGCGTTCCCGGTCCGCGTGTTCAAGGCGTGGGGGATCGACACGATCATCCTCACGAACGCCTGCGGTGGCCTGAACCCGGCGTTCAAGGCCGGCGATCTCATGCTGCTCGACGACCACATCAACTTCATGCCGGCGAACCCGCTGCGTGGGTCGAACGACGAGCGGCTCGGGCCGCGGTTCCCCGACATGGTCGGGACGTACACCGAGGAGCTTCGGGCGATCGCGAAGTCCGTGGACCCGGACCTGCGCGAAGGCATCTACGTCGCGGTGCCCGGTCCGAACTTCGAAACACCGGCCGAGCTGCGGATGCTGCGCGGATTCGGGGCCGACGCCGTGGGGATGAGCACCGTGCCCGAGGTCATCGCCGCGCGCCACCTCGGGATGCGGATCCTCGCGATCGCCACGGTGACGGACATGGCCACCGGGATCCCCGGCCAGATCGAGCACGTGACCGGCGAGCAGGTGCTCGAGGTCGCCAACCGCGCCGGGGCGCGGCTCGGCGCCCTCGTGAAGGGTGTGGTCGCAAAGCTCTGACGATGCGCACGGTCGAGCTCGTCGAGAAGAAGCGCGATGGCGGCCGCCTCACCGCTCCGGAGATCGCGTTCCTCGTCGAGGGCTACACGAAGGGCGACATCCCCGACTATCAGATGGCCGCGTTCTGCATGGCCGTCGTCTGGCGCGGCATGGACATGCGCGAGACCGCCGACCTCACCGCCGCGATGGTCGCGACCGGGGAGCGGCTCGATCTCCGCCGGTTCGGCCGGGTCGTCGACAAGCACTCCACCGGAGGCGTGGGCGACAAGACGACGCTCGCCGTGGCGCCGCTCGTCGCGGCGTGCGGCCTCCCGGTCGCGAAGATGAGCGGTCGGGGCCTCGGCTTCTCCGGCGGGACGCTCGACAAGCTCGAGTCGATCGCCGGCTACCGCGTCGATCTCTCGACGAAGGAGTTCCTGGAGCAGCTCGAGCGCATCGGCATCGTGCTCACCGGCCAGACCGCGGACCTGGCGCCCGCGGATGGGAAGCTGTACGCGCTCCGCGACACCACCGGGACCGTACCGGCGATCCCGCTCATCGCCTCGAGCATCATGTCGAAGAAGATCGCCGCTGGCGCGAACGCGGTGGTGCTCGACGTGAAGGTCGGC
>DATCQC010000078.1:0-16153 GCA_036569685.1 Candidatus Limnocylindria bacterium
CAGCGCGGAGGACGTGCACTCGGCGGTCGAGCAGGTCCTCGGGGCTCGACTCGGCGCGACGGCCGGCAAGCTGCACACCGCGCGCAGCCGCAACGACCAGGTCGCGCTCGACCTGCGGCTATTCACGCTGGACGCCCTCGAGGCCCTCGACGCCGCGCTCCGCGGGCTCGGGCAGGCCCTGCTCGTCCGTGCCGCGCAGGAGGTCGACACGGTCCTGCCGGGATACACGCACCTTCAGCGCGCGCAGCCGGTATCGCTCGCGCACCACCTCCTCGCACACGTCGAGGCGTTCCGGCGCGATCGCGGGCGCATCGCCGACGCCCGGCAACGGACGGCGGTGTCGCCACTCGGCGCCGCCGCGCTGGCGGGCTCGCCGTATCCGGTGGACCCCGCCTCGGCCGCCGGCGAGCTCGGGCTGCCGCGCGCGTTCCGCAACAGCATCGATGCGGTCTCCGACCGCGACTTCGTGGCGGAGCTCGCGTTCGTCGCGGCCCTCTGCGCGGTCCACGCGTCGCGGCTCGCGGAGGAGCTCGTGCTCTGGACGAGCGCGGAGTTCGCCTTCGCCGCATTCAGCGACGCGCATGCGACGGGGTCGAGCATCATGCCGCAGAAGAAGAATCCGGACGTCGCGGAGCTCGTGCGCGGGCGGGCCGGCCGCATCATCGGCGACCTCGTCGCGTTGCTGACGACGCTCAAGGGGCTCCCGCTCGCATATGACGGCGATCTGCAGGAGCAGCGCGTCCCGCTGTACGACGCGGCGACCGCTGCGCCCGCGCTCGAGGCGCTCGCGATCGTCGTCGGCGGCCTTCAATTCGATCGCGAGGCGATGGGACGGGCCACCGAGCGCGGGATGCTCGCGGCCACCGACCTCGCCGATCACCTCGCCGCACGTGGGGTCCCGTTCCGCGAGGCCCACGAGACCGTCGGGCGGATCGTCCGCGACCGGCTCGGCGCGGGCAAGGATCTCGCGGGCCTCACGACCGCCGAGCTCCGCGCGTACGACGCGCGGTTCGGTGACGACGCGACCGGCGCGACATCGGTCGCGCGGTCGCTCGCCGCACGCCGCTCACCCGGCGGCACGGCTCCCGAGCGCGTCCGCGAGGCGCTGGCCGAGGCGAACGCCGCCTTCGCGACGTGATCGTCCGCGAGGCGCGGGAGTCCGATATCGGTCCGATGAAGGCCCTCATCGATCGCTACGCCGCGGAGGGACCGGATGCTCGAGCGGAGCGACGCGTTCCTGCGCGCCAACCTCGCGGACTTCGTGGTGGCGGACGAGGGCGGGACGTTCCTCGGCTGCGGTGCGCTCGCGGCGCTCACGGGCGATCTCGCCGAGGTGCGCTCGCTCGCGGTCGCGCGCGATGCCGGAGGGAAAGGCGTCGGGACGGCGATCGTCGCGGCGTGCGTCGAGCGCGCGCGCGAGCGCGGGCTCCGCCGGGTCTTCGCGCTGACGCTCGTGCCCGAGTTCTTCACGAAGTGCGGATTCACCCTGACGAGCCTTGGACGGCTGCCGGAGAAGAGCGCGTCGGAGTGCCCGGTCTGTCCGAAGCGCTTCGCGTGCGACGAGCACGCCATGCTGCTGCACCTCGACGGCTCGACGCCACCGGTGCTCTCACCGGGCGAGCCGGTGGGCTACACGCGCCTGTTCCTCCACACTGACCCGTCGTGAGCCCGACGCTCCGCGCCTCGGTCGCCGCGTTCGACGCGGTCGCGATGGCCGTGTTCGCCTATCTGCAGACCGGAGGCTTCGGCAATCCGGGCATCGACCTGATGCTCTGGGGCTCCGCCGCCGCCGCGGCGGTCGCGGCATTCGTCGTCGCGACGAATGGCCCGGCGGTCATGGGCTGGATCGCCATCGGGTACATCCTCTTCGCCGGGATCCTCCTCACCGATGCGCCGCAGCTGCTCCTGATCGCGCTCGCGATCGCGCTCATGCCGGTGGTGCAGCGGCCTCGCAACTCGCTCGCGATCGGCATCGTCGTCGCAACGCTCTCCGCGTTCGCGTGGCGGGTCGCGATCGAGCTGCTCCTCCGCTCGGCCGCCTAACATCAGCGTGATGACCTATCGCCCGACGGTTCGGGCCGCCAATGGCATCGTCGCGAGCGGCCACCATCTGGCGACCGCCGCGGGGCTCGCGGCGCTTCGCGACGGCGGCTCCGCCGTCGACGCCGCCATTGCCGCAGCCGCGGTCTGCGCGGTCGTCCTTCCGCAACGCAACGGCATCGGCGGTGACGTCTTCGCGCTCGTCTACGACGCGCGTGCCCGGGCCGTGACCGCGTACAACGGCTCGGGCGCGGCGCCCGCGGCGGTCGACGCGTCCGCATTCGGCCGCGGCTTCGAGGACCGGGGCGCGAAGCTCGCCACCGTGCCGGGCTGCGTCGCCGCGTGGAGCGACATGCTCTCGGACCACGGCCGGCTTGGCCTGGATCACGTGCTGTCTTTTGCGATCGCGTACGCGGCCGAAGGCTTTCCGGTGAGCGACGCGTTGAGTGAGGCCATCGCCGCGGAGGGCGATCGCATCGCCGCCGATCCGACCGCGGCGCGAACGTACAGTCCGCGCGGCCGGCATCCCCGATCAGGCGAGCTGCTCCAGCAACCCGATCTCGCGGCGTCGCTTCGCGCGATCGCGGCTGGCGGGGCGGACACGTTCTATCGCGGCGAGCTGGCCGAGCGCATCGCCGAGGCGATCGCCGGGATCGGTGGGTGGATCTCGGCCGACGATCTCGCGGCCCACCGCACCGACCGGCGCCTGCCGATCGAGACGAGCTACCGCGGCCTGCGCGTCGTCGGGCAGCCGCCCGTGTCTCAGGGTCACGTGCTCCTGGAGGAGCTCGCGATCGCCGACGGGCTCGATCTGCGGTCGATGGGCTGGGGGAGCACGGAGCAGATCCACACCATGGTCGAGATCAAGAAGCTCGCGTTCGCGGACCGCGACGCGATGGCCGGCGATCCGGGGTCCGTGCCGTTCGTCGTGGAAGAGCTCCTGGATGGCGCATTCGTCGCGCAGCGCCGCCGCGCGATCGCCGGCCGAGCCGCCGATCGCGTCGAGCCCGCGGCCCTGCCCGCGGATACGACCTATCTCGCGGTCGTCGACCGCGACGGCAACGCCGTCTCGCTCATCGAGAGCGTCTTCAGCCTGTTCGGCTCGGCGACGATGGTCCCCGGCACGGGCATCCTGCTGAACAACCGGCTCTCCGGCTTCTCGCTCGACCCGCGCTCGCCGAACGTCCTCGCGCCCGGCAAGCGTCCGGTGCACACGCTCAACACGGTCATGGTCCTGGACGGCTCTGCGCCGCGCTTCGTCTACGGCACGCCGGGCGCGCAGGCGCAGGTGCAGACGAACTTCCAGCTCGCCGTCGGCCTGATCGATCACGGCCTCGACGTCCAGGAGGCGATCGAGGCGCCGCGGTGGTTCCACGAAGCGGGCCGGGTCCTCAGGATGGAGTCGCGCTTCGCCGAGCAGGTGCGCAAAGGGTTGGCCGCGAAGGGGCACGATCTGCAGCTGCTCGGCGATTGGGCCGAGGTCACCGGTGGCGCGCAGGCCGTGGCCATCGACGAGAACGGCGTGTTCTCCGCCGGCGCCGATCCGCGGCGCGAGGGTTACGCGGCCGGTTACTAGGGCATGACGCGGCTGTTGAATGGGGCCGCACGGCGAGGATCACTGGTCGCCCTTCTGGTCGTCGGGTCGATCTTCGCCGCCTGCGAGCCGCAGCCGCCCGCGGCCGAGCCGACGGCGCGCGCGTACGCGGCGGCCTGGGCCAAGGGCGACTACCAGGCGATGTGGGATCTCCTCACCGACCTCAGCAAGGACCAGGTCGGGCAGGACGGATTCATCGCGCGGCTGCCCCGGATCGCGGACGAGATGACCCTGAAGTCGCTCGACGCGACCACCGGTGCCGCGGTCCATCCGGCCGGGCCGAACGGCTCGCCCGATCCGCGCAAGGCCACCGTCCCGCTCAGCGTGACGTTCCACACCGCCCGGGTCGGCGACTTCAAGCGCGACACGTTCCTCTCGCTCGTGATGATCGGCGACAAGGACACGGCCGCATGGAAGATCGACTGGACGCCCGAAGCCATCCTGCCGCACCTTTCGACCGGCCGGCTCGTGCGTATGACCCGCGTGCCGACGAGCCGTGGCCGGATCATCGCGCGCGACGGCACCGAGCTCGCGACGTTCACCGACGCGGCCGTCGTGGGTGTCGTGCCCGAACAGATCAAGAACGAGAGCGGGATGCTCGCGAGCCTCGGATCGGTGCTCGGGCTCAAGCCGGACGACATCAAGGCCAAGTACAACGCGTCGTGGGTCCGGCCCGACAGCTTTGTGCCGATCAAGACCCTGACCGGCGACGCGTTCAACGCGCTGCGGTCGCGCCTCACGGTCATCGAGGGCGTCGAGATCCAGCCCCAGCGGGTCAGGAGCTATCCGACCGGCCTCGCGTCGCAGCTCATCGGGTACATGGGCGAGGCGACCGACGCCGACGCGCAGAAGCTCAGCGCGCGTGGGTTCGCGGCCGGGGATCTCATCGGGAAGACCGGGCTCGAGCTGCAGCTCGACGACGTCCTCGGCGGGAGCTACGGCTGGCGGCTCTCGATCGTGGAGAGCGACGAGCGACCGGTCGAGACGCTCGCCGAGACCGCGGCCGTCCCCGGTCAGGACGCGGTCCTCGCGCTCGATCCGGCCCTGCAGGCGGCGGCCGAGAAGGCCCTCGGCGATCAGAAGGGCGCGATCGTGGCCGAGGATCCGTGGACCGGCGAGCTGCTCGTGCTCGCGAGCCGGCCGTCCTACGACCTCAATCTGTTCGTGAGCGGCGACAGCGGCGCGATCGCCGCGCTGAACGCCGACCCGAAGAAGCCGCTCCTCTCGCGCGCGACGTTCGGGCAGTACCCGACCGGCTCGTCGTTCAAGCCAGTGACCGCCGCCGCGGCGCTGAAGAACGGGCTCTATCACGCGGGCGACCGGATCGACTGCCCGGCGTCATGGAGCGGCTACGGGATCGTCCAGCTGAACCACGAGACCGGCAACCTCGGGACGATCGACCTGCGCACCGCGCTCGCGCGTTCGTGCAACACGTTCTTCTACGAGCTCGGCAAACGGCTGAACGATACGAACACCAGCCTGCTGCCCGACGAGGCGCTGAGCTTCGGCCTCGGGAAGGCCACCGACGTCGACTTCGTCCTCGAAGCCGAGGGGAACGTGCCGAGCACGAAGAACAAGCAGTGGTTCCCCGGGGACGCGACCAACCTCGCGATCGGTCAGGGCGATCTGCTCGCGACGCCGCTGCAGATGGCCAATTTCTCCGCGGCCCTCGCGAACGACGGCATCGTGTGGAAGCCGCGCATGGTGCTCGAATTCCGCACCCGTGATGGCGTGACGACGAAGAAGTTCGAGGCGACCCGCCTTGGCCAGGCGAACACGACGCCCACGGATCTCTCGCTCATCCGCGATGGCATGCGCGCCGTCGTGAGCGATCCGAACGGCACCGTGTACTTCAAGTTCCTCAACTTCCCGACCGCCATCGCGGGGAAGTCGGGGACCGCCGAGACGCCGTCCGGAAATCCCGACGCGTGGTTCATCGGCTTCGGTCCCTACGACGGCCCGAAGCTCGCGATCGCGACCGTGTACGAGGAGAAGCCCGGGTTGCTCGGGTCGCAGGACGCGGGGGCGGCCTCGCGCGCGGTGTTCGCGGCGAAGTTCGGCGGCACGCCGTAGGGACTTCCCCTAGCCTTTAACGATCCCCACCCCGACCGACTTCATCGACGTCCCCGCGACCCGTCGGCTCGACAACGGGCTCGTGATCCACGCCCTCGAGGCGCGGCACGCGCCGGTCGTCTCGCTGTGGGTCTGGTATCACGTGGGCGGCCGGAACGAGGTCCCCGGCACGACGGGGATGTCGCACTTCCTCGAGCACATGCTGTTCAAGGGAACGCCGACGCATCCGAAGGGCGACCTCGACCGGCTGCTCGCGCGCTACGGAGCGCAGTGGAACGCGTTCACCAACGAGGACGTCACCTGCTACTTCGAGACGGTGCCGCGCGATCGGTACGAGGTCGCGCTCGAGCTCGAGGCCGACCGGATGCGCAGCGCGCTCATCTCGACCGACGAGGTCGAGGCCGAGCGCACGGTCATCGTGAGCGAGCGCGAGGGTCTCGAGAACGACCCGTCGTTCCTCCTCGGCGAATCGCTGCAGGCCGTCGCGTTCGACCGTCACCCGTACGGTCAGGGGGTCATCGGGAGCAAGTTCGAGATCAAGCTCATGACCCGCGACGGCTTGTACGCGCACTACCGCCGCTACTACGCGCCGAACAACGCGTACGTCGTCGTCGTCGGCGACGACCGCGCCGACACGCTCGTCGAGAAGGCCGCGGCGGCGTTCGCCGGGGTCGGCCAGGCGGAGATCGTCGCGTCGCCGCTCGCGCCGGAGCCGCCGCAGATGGGCGAGAAGCGGCTGGTCGTACATCGGGCGGGCGGCGCGCTGCCGATCGTGCAGCTCGGCTTCCACACGGCCGCGGCCTCCGATCCGCGGGCCGCCGCGCTCCAGGCGCTCGCCGTGGCGCTCGCTGGCGGAGGTGGCGGCGATGCGGCGTCCGGCCGGTCGTCGCGGCTCTATCGCGGCCTTGTCGAGAACGAGCTCGCGACCGAGGTCGACGCGAGCTTCGGTCTCACGAAAGACCCGTTCCTGTTCATGATCGAGGCGACGGTGCGGCCCGGCGTGACGCACGCCACCGTCGAGGCCGCGCTGCTCCACGAGCTCCGGCGCCTGGCCGACGAGCCGATCGACGAGACCGAGTTCGCGCGCGTCCGCCGCGGCCTGCTCGCGAGCATCGCGTTCCCGAGCGACACCGTCACCTGGCGCGCGTTCCGGCTCGGCAGCCTGCTCTCGACCGGCGCGGCGCCGTCCATCGGAGCCTGGTACGACGCGCTCGCGAAGGTCACCCCGGATGACGTCCAGCGCGCGGCTCGCGAGACGTTCGTCGAGCGCTCGCGTACCGTGGGCCACTTCATCCCGGAGGCCGGATGATCGACGTCACGCGCCGCACCCTGAACAACGGACTGCGCGTCGCGGCCATCCCGATCGCGGGCCTGCGCTCGGTCTCGGTGCTGCTCGCGATGGAAGCCGGCCAGTTCTTCGAGCCCGCCGGCCGGCCCGGCGTGGCGCGCCTTGTGGCGCAGGCGATGCTCCGCGGCACCACCTCACGGGACGCGCGCGCGTGGTCCGACGCCCTTGATGGGCTCGGCGCGTCCGCACGGCTCGATGTGGGTTCGCACGCGGCGGTCTTCTCGGGGCAATGCCTCGCGGACGACCTCGGCGCGTTCCTCGACCTTGTCGCCGACACGGTCGTGCGCCCAGCCCTCGCACCGGAGGCGCTCGAGTTCGTGCGATCGCGAGCCCTCGCCGACCTTGAGGAGGCGAAGAAGGACACCCGCAGCGTCGCGGATCAGAGCTGGCGTGAGCTCGTCTATCCGGCCGGTCATCCGTTCCGGACCCGCTCGATCGGCGACGAGGAGGTGGTGCGGACGGCGACGATCGACGAGATCCGCGCGTACCACCGCACCGGCATCCACGCGGCGGGCTCGGTGCTCGTGATGGCGGGGGCCCTCGATGCGGATCGCGCGTTCGAGATCGCGGGGCAAGCGTTCGGGTCCTGGGCGCGCGGGGGCAGGCTGAACCGGCTGCTCGGGCCGGTCGCCCTCGATGGGGCCAAGCGTCGGGCGATCGTCGTCCCTGACAAGACCCAGGCCGATGTCGTCCTCGGCTGGCCCGGCCTGCCGCGGACCGATCCGCGGTTCACGAAGGCCCAGGTGGCGAACATGGTGTTCGCCGCGGATACGTTCGCGAGCCGCGCCGGACAGGTCGTCCGTGACGAGCTCGGGCTCGCGTACTACGTGTTCAGCACCATCGCCGGCACCGCGGCGCAGGGACCGTGGACCGTGCGGATGGGCGTGAACCCGGAGAACGTCGAGCGCGCGATCGCGGTCACCTTCACCGAGCTCAAGAAGATCCGCGACGGTGCCGTCGCGGACGACGACCTGGCCCTCGCCCGGGACAAGCTCGTCGGCGAGCTCGAGGTCGGACGCGAGAGCCCGAGCGGCGTGGCCGGGATGGTCCTCGAGGCCGAGCTGTTCCATCTGGGCGACGACCATCTCGAGCGGTACCCGCGCGACCTGCGGGCCGTGACCAAGGCCGATGTCGTTGCGATCGCATCGGAGCTCCTCCCGATCGACCGCTACGCCCTGGCGATCGCCGGACCGGAGATCCCGCCGGCCTCATAGGCCGATGGTCCTATCGCACCGGCGGGCGAGCGGCCGTTATGTCGACACCCTGAGCCCGTTGCGCTAACCGTACGGACCTGTCCGCGTACCGGTCGGTCCGTGCGCTACGCCGCATCACAGGGGACGCCCATTCGGGGCTGACACAGGGAAGGAGCAAGGCCCGTGACGTATCTCCGCCGGTTCGCCTGCTTGGCCGTCTGTACGCTTGTGATCCTCACCGGACTGATGGCCGGCAGCCAGCCAGCCGCGGCCGCGCTCACGGTGTCGATGACCGTCCCGGGGGTCCAGTACGTGAGCCAGCTCACGGAGCCCTCTCCGGCCGGCTGGCGGACGACGACCACGCCGTACTGCGCCGCCGCTTCGAGCCTGTCGGTGATGTCGGCGTTCGGGCTGGTCATGCCGGCCTCTCAGCCGCTGCTCTCGACCTTCCAGATCGCCTACCAGGGCAACTCGCTCCGCGGTGAGGTCGGTCTCGACCCCGCCGGCGTGAGCTACCTCATGAAGTACTACGGCGGCGAGGGCCGCGTCCACATGTACACGAACAAGTTCGTCGCGCTGACCGAGCTCGTCGGCCGCCTCAACGCTCGCGTGCCAGTCGTCATCTTCGCGGAGGCCGGCACGCATGCCGAGGTCGTTTACGGCTACCAGGCCAACGCCGCGACCGGCGAGGTCACCGGCATCTACGGCCAGGACCCGTTCACCGGATTCCGCGGCCTGATCTCGGCCAACACGTTCATGTCGCAGTACCACTGGTGGGGCAGCGCGTTCGCCTCGGCCGGGAACCTCTGGCGTGGCAACTACGTCTTCGTGAGCTATCGCGAGTTCATGGGCGGCCCGACCCCCGTCGCGAAGACCGCCCCCTCGTATCACTCCGCATGGGTCTCTCAGAGCGCGTATCCGACGCTCGCGGTCGGTGGCACGGCGCCCGTCTTCGTCCAGGTGAAGAACACCGGCACGGCGACCTGGGTCAAGGGCACGGGCACCGAAGCGCGCATCGGCGTGGTCGGCGACGACGCCACGCTGGCCCAGCTCGGCGTCGCATCGAACTGGCTCCTCGGCAGCCGCCCGGCCGCTCAGACCGAGGCGACGGTCGCTCCCGGACAGACAGCGACGTTCAACTTCATCGTCACGGGCGCGACCGCGGGCACCTACCCGCTGCGTCTACGCCCGGTGATCGACGGTCTCACCTGGATGGAGGATCAGGGCATCTTTCTTCAGATCACCGTCCACTAGAGCGGGAGCCGGTATCGAGCTCCGGCCCGTTCGATGAGTCCATCGGCGACGAGCGCTTCGGTCAGACGGCCGACGCGCTCGTCGCCGATCTGTTTGTCCAGCGCTCTGATGGTCAGGTCGCGCTGCGTCAGCGCCTTCACGATCGCTCCGCGGATGCGACGGTCGGTGTCCTGGTAGGCGGCGGGGCGCAGCCGTCGCTCCTGGTGCCGGACGGCGGCGGTCCCCTTCGCTTCCCGCTGCCGGGCCCCTCTGCGGAGGGGACCCCCGGCAGCGCCGCGCAGAGAACCCGCCGCCGTCCCAGCATGACCGCGCGCGTAGCGGCAGTCGGCATTCAATGGACATGCGTCGCACAGCGGAGCTCGTGGCTTGCAGATGGTCGCGCCGAGATCCATCAGCGCGTGGTGCCATTGATCGGACGAGCGTTTGGGCATCGCCCGTGCGTCCAGCTCGATGGCCTCCTGGTTCGTCCCGGGCCGGCCGAGAAAGACGCGTCCCAGAACTCGCCTGATGTTCGTGTCCGCGAATGGCACTCGCTGGCCGAAGGCGAAAGCCGCGATGGCGCCGGCGGTATACGCGCCGATGCCGGGCAGCGCGTCGAGCTCCGCGACCGTCTTCGGTAAGCCGTTCGGCGACGCGCGCGCGATGCGATGCAGGTCTCGGGCGCGGCGGTTGTAGCCGAGGCCGGACCACTCGCGGAGCACGGCGCCCAGCGGCGCGGCGGCAAGCGCTTCGAGCGTGGGGAAGCGCCGCACGAAACGGTCGAACGCGGGTGTCACCCGCGCGGCCTGGGTCTGCTGGAGCATCACCTCGGAGACGAGGACCTCATATGGATCGTGCGTGCGCCGCCACGGAAGATCCCGCGCGGTGCGACGGTAGTGGGCCAGGAGCCGGGTGCTGACCGTGTATGATTTCGGCACAGAACCACCGTACGCGGCAGAGCGCTGAGGGCCAAGGCGGCCTTCAGTGTTCTTTTTTTGTGAGCCGCGACGCATTTCGGAGGCATCTCATGAGCCCGGACAAACCGGTCCCGATCTCGGCGGACGGACTGAAGAAGCTCGAGGCCGAGCTCGAGGAGCTGCGCACCAAGAAGCGGCAGGAGGTCGCGGAGCGCATCCACGCGGCCATGCAGTTCGGGGACTACTCGGAGAACTCCGAGCTCGAGCAGGCGAAGAACGACCAGGCGTTCCTCGAAGGCCGCATCCAGACCGTCGAGCAGATGGTGAAGAACGCCGCGATCATCGACGAGAACGAGCACCACGACGTCGTCGAGATCGGCAGCCACGTCACCATCGAGCAGGACGGCGAGCGCGACCAGTACGTCATCGTCGGCTCGGCCGAGGCCGCGCCGGCCGAGGGCCGCATCAGCAACGAGTCGCCCGTCGGGAAGGCCCTCATCGGCCACAAGAAGGGTGATCTCGTCCGGGCTTCGGTGCCGCGCGGCGAGGTGGAGCTCAAGATCGTCGCCGTCCGCTAGATGACGCAGACGCCCACCGACCGGGAGCTCTTCTGGGCCGACGCGGTCGCGGCGTCCTTGCCGCGCGATACCAAGCACGTCATCCGCGATTCGAAGACGCCGTCCGGTCCGGTCCCGATCTCGGGTCTGCGCGGTCCGGTCATCACGGACGCGCTCTACCGCACGTTCCGCGAGCACGGTCTCGACGTGCGCTACGTGTTCACGATCGACGACTTCGACCCAATGGATTCGGCGTCGATGAAGCAGCAGGCCGGGATGGCCGAGCAGATGGGGAAGCCGCTCTTCAAGATCCCGTCGCCTGAGCCCGGGAAGGACTTCGCGCGGTACCACGCGGAGCGGTTCCTCTCGACTTTCGAGCGCGTCGGCATCCACCCCCAGGAGATCCACTGGCTGAGAGATCTGTACGGCTCCGGCAAGCTCGACCACGAGATCGAGCTCGTCCTGAAGAACGCCGACGCCGTGCGGCGGGTCTACGCGGAGGTCTCGCACGTTCAGAAGGACCCAAGCTGGCTCCCGGTGTGGGTCATCTGCGAGAACTGCGGGAAGATCGGTACGACCCACGCGACGGACTTCGACGGTACCTCGGTCGCGTACGAGTGCCGCAGGGACTACGTGAGCTGGGCCTCCGGCTGCGGCCATCGCGGGCGGGTCTCCCCGTTCAAGGGAAACGCGAAGCTTCCATGGAACCTGCAGTGGTGCGCGATGTGGGACTACTTCGACGTGACCTACGAGGAGGGCGGTAAGGACCTGCTGACCGCCGGCGGATCGCGCGATCGCGCGAACGAGCTGTACCGCGAGATCTGGAAGCGCGAGCCTCCGGCCGGCCTCGTGCACGAGTTCTTCAACATCGGCGGCAAGAAGATGTCGACGTCGAAGGGCGTCGGTACGTCGGCGACCGAGCTCGTCGAGCTCTATCCCGGCGAGATCGTGCGGTTCCTGCTCCTGCGGACCCATCCGAAGCGCGCGGTCGAGTTCGATCCGGCGGGCAACACGCTGCCGCGGCTCTACGACGAGTACGACCGCTGCGCCGACGCGTACCTCGAGGATCCGCGGAGCGACTTCGGGAAGAGCTGGAAGCTGTCGCAGCTCACCCTGGACGCGAAGCCGATCCTGTTCCGCGTGCGGTTCGGCACCGTCGCCGACTGGCTCCAGATCCCGAGCATCGAGCCGCACGCCGAGGCTGCGAAGCGCAAGAAGGTGCCGCTCACGGCGGACGAGACGGCGGACCTTGACCGGCGCATCGGGCTCGCGACGGTCTGGCTCGAGCGGTGGGCCCCCGAGGAGGCGCGCTTCGCGGTGGCGACCGCGCTCCCGCCGTCGACCGCGCTGCTCACCGACCCGCAGCGCGAGTTCCTCACTCGCGCGACCGCCGAGATCGGCCGCGTGACGGATCCCGAGGCGATGCAGGAGCGCCTCTACGAGATCGCCAAGGAGGTCGGCCTCACCACGGCCGACGGCAAGGTGACCAAGGCGGCATTCGAGGCGCTCTATTACTCGTTCATCGGCAAGCAGAACGGTCCGCGCGCGGCGTGGCTCTTGGTCACGCTCGATCCCGCGTTCGTGCGGCAGCGGATGACCGAGGCCGCGCGCGCGAAATGAACGGGAAGCTCGCGGTCGCGATCATCTGGCACATGCATCAGCCCTACTACAAGCACCCCCAGACGAGCGAGTTCGTGCTGCCCTGGGTCCGCCTGCACGCGTCGAAGGACTACCTGCACATGGCCCGGCTGCTCAACGAGTTCCCCAAGGTGAAGGTGAACTTCACGATGGTCCCTTCGCTGCGCGACCAGCTCGAGGACTATGCCCGCGGCGCGGACGACGAGGACACGCGGGTCACGATGCGCACCGTCGAGGGCACGCTCACGCCGGAGGAGCGCGACCACATGCTCGCGCGGTTCTTCTCGATCCATCACGGCAACGTGATCGCGCTGCACGACGAATATCGCCGGCTCCTGCAGCTCGCCCTCGCCGCGCGCGGCCGGCCCGAGCTCCTCTCCGATGACTACTTCGTGGACCTGGCGCTCTGGTTCAACCTCGCGTGGATCGACCCCGACGACATCGCCGGCGACGAGCGGCTGCGTGACCTTCGGGACCGCGCTCGGCGGTTCACTCGCGAGGACGTGCACTACGTCATCGGGCGCCAGCGGTTCATGGCCTCCGGGGCGCCGCATCTCTATCGGAGCCTCGAGCGCGATGGCCGGATCGAGATCCTCACCGTGCCCTACTACCACCCGATCCTCCCGCTGATCATCGACAACGCCTCGGCGCGGCGGAGCGACCCGAACGCCCTGCTGCCGGACCCGCCGTTCTCGTATCCCGACGACGCGCTCTACCAGCTCGAGGAGGCCGTGGTCTCGCACGTGCGCGGCTTCGGCGTGAAGCCCCGCGGCGTGTGGCCGTCGGAGGGCGCGATCTCGCCGGAGGCGGCCGACGCCATCAAGAAGGCGCGCATCGAGTGGTTCGCCTCCGACGAGGGGGTGCTCGGGCGGTCGGCCAACATCACTTTCGAGCGCGACGACATCGGCGCCCTGGTCCACCCCGAGCAGCTGTACCAGCCGTTCCGCCTGGCGAACGGCGTCACCGCGCTGTTCCGCGACCGCGAGATCTCGGACCGGATCGGCTTCGCGTGTGGATCGATGAGCCCGCACGACGCGGTCGGCGATCTCATCTGGAAGCTCGAGGCGGCGCGGGACCGGCTGCCCGACGACGGCGGCCCGTACATCGCCTCGATCATCCTCGACGGCGAGAACGCCTGGGAGGCGTATCCGAACAACGGCAACGACTTCCTGCGGACCCTGTACGGCACGCTCGAGGCCGACGGGCGGTTCGAGACGGTGCGCGTCTCCGATTTCCTGGACGCGCATCCGGCAAAAGTGAAGCTGCCGGCGCTGCACACCGGATCGTGGATCGACGGCGACCTCAAGGTGTGGTCGGGCGAGCCCGCGCATCAGCGCGCCTGGCACATGCTCGAGCGCACCCGCCGCTTCGCGCAGGAGCAGTGGGGCTCGCTGCGCGAGATGCCGCCGAGCGTCCGCCAGCCGCTGATGGTCGCCGAGGGCAGTGACTGGTTCTGGTGGTACTCGAGCCGCAACTCCAGCCCCGAGGATCGCGTGTTCGACGAGCTCTTCCGCGCCAACTGCGAGGTCATCTGGTGGTACGCCGGTGCGGAGCCGCCGGACGAGCTCAAGCAGCCGCTCCTCGATCCATCGCGGCTGGACGGCACCATTCGGGAGGGCGGCGCGATGCTCCCCGGAAAGCGCGAGGGGTATGGATAGTCGCAGGGGCGATATCGGACGCGTCGGCTGCCCAAGTGCTGTGCGCCCGGCCGACGACGTCGAGCTGCGCGGGCTTCACGGCGACCGCTTCTTCCGCGGCAAGGACGTGCTCGACATCGGGACCGGGGACGGCCGGCTGGTCTGGCTCATCGCGCCCATGGCGCGATCGGTGGTCGGTGTCGATCCTGACCCGGACGGGATCCGCGCGGCGACGCGGGACGCGAAGCGGCGCGGGGTGCGCAACGCGCGGTTCAAGGTGTCGGTCGCCCAGGACCTCGGCGTCGGCCGCGAACGGTTCGACACCGCCCTGTTCTCGTGGTCGCTCTGATGCATCAGCCGATCGGGCATGGTCGATGCCCTCCACGAAGCCCATCGGGCCGTCCGTCCGGGCGGCACGATCATCGATCTGCGGCCTGACTCGGACCACCAGCCGCGCGTCCTTCGCGGTCGACAGGCCGTCGGCGGGCTCTACGAGCGGCCGAGTGCGGTCGCGGACAACCACCACAGCGACCGGGCCGTGGCCCGCGTGGTCCGCGAAGGACTGCTGAAGCCGATCCGGTCGGGTCACTTTTGGTATTCGCTGCCGCCGATGGATCTGCCGACGCTCGATGACTGGCTCGCCGAATCCCGGCGCCTCGGCGGCTACACGCGCGGCACGCACGCGCTGCTCGCCCGCGATCCGGATCGGCCGATCGTCGTGCGGCGCGCGCTCGCGTACGGGATCTACCGGCGGATCTAGTAGGCGAGGGTCGCGGCGGCCTCCCACGACGCTTCCATCGCATCGAGCATCCGGGGCCAGACGTAGCGTTTCGCGGTCGCCCGGCCGTCGGCCCGGATCCGCGTCCCGAGCTCCGGCCGCGACCCGAGCGCCGCGAGGTGCGTCATGAGCTCCCGCGGATCGTCGGACTGCACGACCACGGAATTGCCATACGGGATCGCGTAATCCTCGCCGGTCCGGCCGACGAACGCGACGCCGCCGGCGCCCATCACCTCGAGCCCGACGAGACCGAACGGCTCCTTCTCGGAATTCGCGAGCACGCCGTCGGCGCCGGCGTACAGCGCGCGGAGCGCCGGCTCGCTGACGAAGAAGTCGAGGAACGCGATGTCAGCCTCGACGTCGCGCAGCGCGGCGGCGAGCTCCTTCGGCGTCGCGTTCGCCGCGAGCGCGACGCGCTGCACGGTGAGTCCGCGCTCCCGGATCCGCGCGCCCACGATGTCCGCGTAGTCGCTGCGGCTCCCGCGCATCATGAACCGTGGGCGCGTGCCGAGGTCGCGCAGGTGCGCGACCGCGTCGATGGCCCAGAGCCACCGTTTGTCCGCGTCGAACCGCGCCACTTTGACGAGGCTCGGGCGCCCGGCGAGCCCGGCGCGCATCGCGCGCACGCTCGCCGGCGGCACGGGCTCCGCGAAGCGCTCCGCGATCCCGTTCGGCAGGATCTCCGGCTCGACGCCGGATTTCACCATCTCGGCGCGCATGAACCGTGAGATCGTCGTGATGGTCGCAGCCCGCGCCAGGAGCGGGAAGGTGATCGACCCGAAGCCGTACGTGTTGTTCGCGTTCCAGAACGGCGTCATCGCCTGTCGCAGGCCGGCCCGCTGTACCAGCACCGAGGTGTTGATCGCAGCATTCGCGGTCTGCCAGTCCTCGAACAGGAGCACCGCGCGCTTGCCCTGCCGCGCAGCGGGAACGATCACCTCCTCGAGCAGGTGCGGCGGGACCGTCCGCCCGAAATCGCGCCACTTGCCGTCCTCGCCGTCGTAGACGTCCTTCGGGTGGTACCGCGAGATCCACTGCCCCCATCGCTCGAGCGTGAGCCTGCCGTCCGACCGCTCTTCGACCGCCGGCAGCGTCGGGTCGCCGACGAACAGATGGCGGACGCGGTACCCGCGGCCGATCAGCGC